>JBAUEV010000180.1:0-10699 GCA_049678805.1 Gammaproteobacteria bacterium | reverse complement strand
ATCCTGGCCCCCCCTGCCTTGTTCATCCTGGCACCCCCCTGCCTTGTCATCCTGAGGAGCGTTGTTTGCGACGAAGGATCTCGTATTTCATAAAAAATAGAAAAGAGGAGATCCTTCGCTGCGCTCAGGATGACAAAGGCAGGGGGGGCAGGATCTACGCCGCTCATAACAGCTCGTTTCCTTTGGCAAGATGCGTGGACGCTAAACGATAAATGACAAAAAGGTTTCGGGTTTTACAAAACATTATGATTGTAAATATCTGGTTTATTATGAACTCCATGAAAATATGCTCAATGCAATTGCGCAAGAAAAGCAAATCAAAGCAGGTTCGAGAAAAAAGAAATTGGCTCTTATTGAAAGCATGAATCCAGGATGGCAAGACTTGTGCAAAGACTGTTATTAAAAACCTGGATTGCCGCGTCGCTTCGCTCCTCGCAATGACGGATTTCGGGAATTGCCACGCCGCTAACGCTCCTCGCAATGACGGATTTCGGGCATCGGAGCAACGTTAATAAAATAATTTCAGTCCAGTCGTTGACATTTGTCAACCACAAGTAAGTATCTACTTTCAATCAAAAATTCGTTATAATTAATACGCAATGGCTTCTTTTCCAAGTTTGTTTTCTTTCTAATATTTTGCGTTTTTCATTATTGTGCAGAAGTTTAGGTCTATATAGAGTGAAATGACATACAGAAACAACTGTATTTCCTTCTAGCAATTTGCAGGAGCCCGGTAATTTAAAGGAGAATAACATGAATATTATAATTGCCGGTGGTACTGGGTTTATTGGCCAAGCAATGGTTAAGCGCTATTTAGCGCAAGGTCATACTGTCTCAATCATTGGTCGTTCTAAAGAAAAAACGCACGCACTTTTTTCCCACACCGTAAAATTTATCAACTGGTCTGAATTGCCAAGCATCGGAGATGATATTGTTCAAAAGGCCCAGGTCATCATTAATCTAGCCGGTGCTAATATCGCTGCAAAACGCTGGACTGAAAAGCGTAAACAAGAATTACTTAATAGTCGCACATACCCTACCCAAAAAATCGCCACTTTATGCGCACAATTAGGACCTGCCTCACCACCTTTGCTAAATGCCGGTGGCGTGGGAATTTATGGACATCAAGTCCCGCTAGTAAACCAGCTTCCTCCTGTGTTAGATGAACGAATAGCGCTGAATACAGATACCCCATCTGATTTCCTTGCCGAGCTTGGTCATCAATGGGAAGCGGCCACCCAAGTGGCTAAAAATGCTCAAGTGCGAGTAGTAAACATGCGTTTCGGGATAGTATTAGATCGTAATGGTGGAGCGTTGCCCCGTATGCTATTACCTTTTCGTTTTTATTTGGGCGGTCCTATGGGTAGTGGTCAACAACCCTTTCCATGGATTGCTTTAAACGACTTGGTTAAAGCCGTTGATTTTCTTATTGCCCATCCCAACATTCGTGGGCCTGTTAATTTGGTAGCCCCACAAGGTATTACCCAAAAACAATTTATCAAAGCGATTGGTCAGGCATTAAATAAACCGAGCAGTCTACCCATGCCAGAATTTGCCATTAAATTACTTTTTGGACAAATGGGCAAAGAGCTATTATTAAGTGGTCAACATGTTGCACCCCACGTGTTACTCGACGCGGGTTTTTTATTTCAATATCCTACGATTGAGAGCGCTTTGACCACTATTTTAGGAAAAAAATCATGAATACCAATCCAAGTGTTAACTACTCCCGCATTGGTATCTTGCTCACTAATCTCGGCACTCCAGATGCGCCTTCACCTAAAGCCGTACGGCGTTTTTTAGCTGAATTTTTATCAGATTCACGCGTGATTGAAATTTCACGTACGTTTTGGTTGCCTTTTTTACATGGGCTCGTGTTAAATACGCGTCCTTTTATTTCCGCAGCAGCTTATCAGAAAATTTGGACGCCTGAAGGTTCACCATTACTGGTTATTTCTCGTAAACAGCAACATGCTTTACATCAAGCCCTTGATAAGCGTCTCAATGAATCCGTACTGGTGGCATTAGGTATGCGCTATGGCACACCTTCAATTGCAGAAGCACTTGACGACTTAAAAAATGCAAACGTGCATAGAATTTTGATATTACCCCTTTATCCACAATATTCATCTGCCACCACAGGCTCAACATTTGATGCAGTTGTGGATGTCCTTAAAACTTGGCGCTGGGTACCTGAATTGCGCATGATTGGTCAATATGCAGAGAATGAGGACTACACATCTGCATTAGCTGCTAGTATTGAAGTCCACTGGGGTCAAGAAGAACCGGGACAAAAATTATTATTTTCATTTCACGGATTACCCGAACGTACCATTGCTTTAGGCGATCCTTACTACGATTTATGTCATAGAACAGCGCAACGAGTAGCAGAAAAATTGCAAATTCCACCGGATTATTGGCAAGTGGTTTTTCAATCTCGTTTTGGCCGCACTGCATGGCTACAACCTTATTGTGAGCCGACCCTGATTGAACTTGCGCAGCAAGGTTATAAGTACGTTGATATTATTTGCCCGGGTTTTGCTGCGGATTGTTTAGAGACGTTGGAAGAAATTAATATTCGTTATCGTCAACGTTTTCTGCAAGCGGGTGGAGAAAAATTCCATTATATCCCTGCATTGAATGATAGCCCCAACCATATTCATGCTTTAACTAATCTAATTATGAAGAATTTGGAAGGATGGGTGGAGGTATGATGCGCGGGATCCAGCGGTTTGATAATTGTGAAGAACATTCGCACATGACAATCCCCGAAAGCCGTCATTGCGAGGAGCGTTAGCGACGCGGCAATCCAGATTCTTCTATTTCTAAAGAATTCACTCAAAAAAGGATGAATTCAGGATGGCAGGACTTGTACAAAGGTTGTTATTAAAAAACCTGGATTGCCACGTCGCTAACGCTCCTCGCAATGACGGGTTTTTAACGTTTGACGAAATAGCTAACATCTACAAGGATGACAAATTATGCGCACACTCAGAGAAATGGTCATCAGTCTTCCCAGGGATTTACTACCTGTAAAGTAGAATAGCCAAAATCTTTGTGATTTCTTGTTACTAAGCGTAAATCATGATGCAAAGCAGTAGTAGCAATCAAGCTATCAATCGCTGGGATAGGTTTTTTTACTTCATTTTGCAATCGCCCCCAACGATCTGCAATCAGACGATCTAGCAATAAAATGCGATTGCCAAACCATGCGGGCAAATCAATTTCTAACCATACTCTTAGTTGTTCTTTTCGCTTGTGTTCCCTACAAGCTTCCACCCCTTTACGTATTTCACCAAGTGTTAACACACTGATATAAAGCGTTTCATCAGGAATTTTTTGAAACCATTGGAGAACCTTCTTATTAGGTTTGGGGCAAATTAGCTCAGAAATAACATTTGTATCAAGTAGATAACTCATAAATCAATATCACGCACCAGTGAAGCGTCACGTTCTAAATTAATTCCACTACTTGCTAATGGCGAACATCGTATAAATTCTACAAAAGAAAGTTTGGGCTTTACCAACTCACTGTATTCCTTCTTGGAAATAACGACCACTGCTGGCTCACCTCTTAGGGTAATTTCCTGTGGTCCATGTAAGATAGCCTCTTTGACTACTTCACTCAGATGAGCTTTAGCGCCTTGTAACTGCCAGGTACGCATGATCTTAACTCCTCTACCTCCAATTTAAAACCAGTCTGACTAGTTATAAGTCTAGTCTATACAACATATTTGTCAACTTTCCCTTGTTTCCAATATGAAGAATTTGCAGGGGTGGGTGGAGGCATGATGCGCGAGACGACAAATTTTAACTTAACGAAGTAGTACTACCACGCTTGTTGAATCGGCTTTGGTTGACCTGTAGTAGGCTGGCCTGTACGATCAGCGGGACAAAAAGTAACTGTATAGTTGGCAATATTTTTTCGTTCCTGCGGTAATTTGTTCGGGTCTTGGTCTGAGCTGCAAACATAAGTTGAACTTGTGTCATCAAATGGATAAGCATAACTGGTTGGACAAGCTTTTTTTAGCCATCTAATGTTAGGAAGCGCGTAGTCTTTCCAAACTTGGGAACTTCCAGCACATTGAGTAGTACTCTGCGGCACTACAAGGTTTCCCCCCTCAGTAGTATCCCAATTTACACAACCGCAACATGCGCTATCCTCACCATAACCCTTATTAAGCGTTTTACTTTTGAAGAAACAACTATCTAATATCCAACCAAGATCATTTTGGTCACCTATTTGTTGTACGCGACACAAATAAAGATCTGTATTAGTAAACGTTTTTGTGGGGTGATTCGGATCCTTGAATTTGTCTTCGGGCAGCTTATCTGAACAGTGCAATGCCTGATCAATATCATCGCCTGGTTTAGAGTGATCGCATAATTTTGATAGGGTCCAATATCCTAAAAATTTTCCACATGTTTTATATAAAGAAGAATCTTCTTCTTTAAGAGCCATACCACAAAAAGTTGGATTATTTTTATCATTAGGATTACATTGCGAATCAGTGGTACAAGTTGTTGTTTGCGAGATATTATTCTCAGGCTTCACCCAAAGGAAATTACTCGGATCTTGCCTAGGCTCAAAATTAAACTCCCAATTACAATCGCTTAATTGAGGTTTTTGACCATAAGGACTATTGTCAATCTTAGGACTACCAGGCGCTTGACAAATAGCAGGGTCTTTTGGATCAGTCGGTGCATTATTAGGACTTATTTCAACCGGGATGTTAAAGCCATCAATAGTTTCTAAGTCATAAAAATCATTCGGCTGCTCCTGAAAAGTAATTTCAGCTTGAGTTGCAGGGGGAGTAATGCCGTGAGTACAAGCCATATTATCTTTTGTTTCACCGCAAGTTGCAGTTTCGCAAGTACCACTTTCGCATCCTGTACGTCCTACAAAACCACCATTCCATTGAATTGGAGTCCCAGCTTCACTGTTAATAGGAGTATTCGTAGGAATAAAGACTGTATTTGCTCCATTTTTCGCATCTAACTTATAATTTCCATCTTTTGGCACAGGGGCTTTCCAGAAACATTGGCCCTTTACTTTATTATCACCTACTACATCTTTATGACATACTGAACCCGGGTGGCAATCATCATCCGTTGTACAGCCATATATCTGTCCATTCTTATTCAGCACTGAACCTGTAGCAAAAGCAACCCATACTGGAAAAGGACAATTATTCACAAGTGAAACAACACGTCCCTTCGTATCTGAATTAGTAACTGTGATCTTAGCCTCAGGTGATGGAGAACCACCATTATTAGATTTTAAAGTTACTACTTTTAAGGTCACTGTACCAACTGTTTTAGCAGTGAAATCACCCTGTATATCGCAAAATTGATTAGGATCAAGATGGTCGTTTTGAATACAAGTATCTGTGTTTACCTTGAATGAACCAACCGCTGGGTCTAAGTCATTTATTTGAACGGTTATTCCTTGAGCTGTTTTAGTACCTACGTTAATAAAATGGAAATACAATGATTTGGTATCGCCTACAACCATAGAAGGCTCAAATTTGACGCTGCCAGTTATATTTGCAACACTATCTTCAACAACTTTCGTAGGACCGCTGGTTAAAGATATCCGGTTGCTGTTCTGCGAAGAAAAATTTGCTGTGACTGTAGCAGCAGACGCCGCTGCTACTGGGGTAAATTTAACTACATAATCGCAAAATCCGTTTGCATCAAGAGTATCGCTGCAGTTGGTGTGATCGAGTGTAGCGTTATCTGAAGAGCCTTTGGTGTCAATGTTTATGCCTTGTACTGCAAAATTGCTGGTATTTGTAAATTGAAAATCAACTAGAGCACTTTGTCCCACAGTCATTGAATCAGGTAGGGGTTGAACTACTTTGCCCTCTATTTTTGCAGGATTATTATCATCTACATGCGTAGAAGCACTTGCAGATGTGGAGCTACTGTTGTGCGATGTAAAATTGACATAGACTGTAAAATCGCCCGTTGTGGCTGGCGTAAACGTACCCGTAACATCACAAAAAGATCCATCTGATCCACTTTGGGTAAGACTCTTATTGCTACAGTTATCTGTATCTAGTTTAAAACCAGACGGAGAACCATCCTCGTTGATCTTTATACCATCGACCACGACCTTACTGTTGTTGGTAAATCGGAAACCCACCGAAGCGCTATCTCCCACTTTCATTGAAGAGGGTAATGATGTAGTTGCTTTCCCAGTGACACTTGCCCAATTAACCGTTATTTGAGGGTGTAATTTTACATTACCACCGCTAGAGTTCAAAGTCACTGCTATGACCTGTGGCTGTGGCGGCGTGCTTACTGTCTTAGGTGTAAAAGTACCTTGTATAACGCAAGATTTTCCCGGATCGAGGGTGGAAATGGAGCTACAAGTGTCTCCATCTCCCGTTTCTGCGAAATCGGGTGGGTATTTTTTTTCAACAGTGATATCTCGTGCAGTGGCCTTACCGTTATTTATAAATTGAAAAGTTATTGGAACGGGTGGTTGTCCCACTATCATTTCTGGATCAAGGGAAGGTGGAGTTACACTACCTTCTATTTTGGCTGTGGCTGGTGGGGGTGGTGTTGTGCCAGTAGCAGTGGTGTTTACTCCAGGAGGATTAAAGTTACTATTACCCACTTTGTAGCTTACGCTTAAAGTATAAGAACCTGGACTTGTTGGTGTAAACCCAGTGGGAGTTGATGGGTCGTTTGTGGCAAAGACGTTCCCAACAATAATTTGACAACTTGCATTAGGACCTATTGTATTACCATTACAAGTAATCTTCCATGAAAGTGGATTACCAGAGGGTGTTACTTGAATCGCTGTTAATGAAGAACTTTGTTTGGAGCTAGTGTTTTTAAATGTGTAAACAGTGGTCGGGTAGCTCGATCCTACCACCGTTTGAGCAGGGATACCGTTTGAAATGCTCAAAACCACAGCAGCGTTTGCATTGATAACTGTCGTTGCTAATAAAACGACTATTATCCAACTATAAAATCCTAGTTTTTTCATCACTTCCCCCCTCTTGCCTTAAGCATGGAAAAAATAAGTCAAACTAAAGATCAAACTGTTCTCTCTTAAAGCAGACGCTAAATGATCGTTAGGAAATCCTCCTGCTTCCGTTCCATTTCCAGTCTGAATATGTCCATAATAACCATAACGGTAACCAGCACTTACCCATAAATTATTATAAATAACATAATCTATTCCTGCCCCCACCGCGGTAGCAAGAGAAGTATTCGTTCCTTTCCCAAAGTTGGGGCTGACACGAGGATTTAATATTGTTTGTTCAGTACCATCAGGATTTTCAACTTCAAGGGTAGGAGGATTATTGGGATTAACCTCTTCTTGATAATCACTGGCTTGATTAAAGGATGGTCCTATCCCTGCCCAAATATAGGGCATAAAATTGTAAAAATTATAAAGATCTATTTTTCCAAACAACATCGCTGTTTGGCGAGAGAATTTGTAACTAAAATTATAAAAATTTTGATCGGGCGTAGCAAAAGTTTGAACTTGTCCACTCACTTTTGATTGAGCCGCAAAAGTATAGTCAAGACCTAATCCAAAATAAGGAAACCAAGCTTGGGGTTGAGACCAAAGATATCCAAGAGCAAAATTACCTACCACTGGATCCGTTACTTGATTGGCAAGATAGCGATCTGGAGCAGAATCATTTCCTTCCGACGCCCAACCATCATCAATTTTTGGATAATCTACTCCTATTCCAGCACTTAAAAACCAACCACCAGGGCCAGCACCACTGCTGCTTCCCAAAAAGTTTTGCACACCATTGATGGCATTGGCAAACACATGACTACTTATAAGAGTAGTAGCTAAGAAAAGCATTAAAGATTTTGTTTTCATTCAATTATGCCCCATCGGATGCTAAGATTAAGAATTAGTGATATTCCTACATAATAAGAGGGAAATTTTCTACAAGGTTAAAATATACATTAATTGCTATAAAAAGCAAGAAAATAATAATTAATGCCTACAGAAATTCTTTGTACACAACAAACATTTTATCTACCCCCCATCGGCATTCTAAAACCTTTTAATCCTTTTTATCGTGTACCAAGACAACAATCATTGATTAATCAATATTGTGCTCTTCTACTGTTAAATAAAACTCTGTAGAATGGATTCTAATTTAACAAAGCAACTTCAGGGATAAACACGTGGCAAAAATTATTGTGGTAACCTCGGGCAAAGGTGGGGTGGGTAAAACCACTACTAGCGCAGCTTTCGGCACAGGTTTGGCACTACGCAATTTCAAAACCGTCATCGTTGATTTCGACGTTGGTTTGCGTAACTTAGACTTAATCATGGGTTGCGAACGTCGTGTGGTATATGACTTAATCCACGTGGTGCAAGGTGAGGCCAATCTCTCACAAGCCCTGATTAAAGACAAACGCGTCGAAAACCTTTTTATTCTACCAGCCTCTCAAACACGTGATAAAGACGCCCTAACCCAAGAAGGTGTAGAACGCGTTATTAACCAACTTCAACCTGATTTTGATTACATTGTGTGTGATTCGCCTGCTGGTATTGAGCATGGGGCAATGATGGCGTTGTATTTTGCCGATAGCGCCATTGTAGTAACCAATCCTGAAGTTTCTTCCGTACGCGATTCTGATCGTATTTTGGGAATGATCGCCAGCAAATCACGTCGTGCTGCGCAAGGATTAGAACCTGTGAGCGAACATTTGATGCTAACCCGTTACTCACCTGTCCGTGTTGCTCGCGGCGAGATGCTCAGCGTCGAGGATGTCAAAGAAATTCTTGCTATCCCCTTGTTAGGCGTAATTCCTGAATCACAAGCCGTGCTAAAAGCTTCCAATGCCGGCGTGCCCGTGATTCTGGACCCCATTAGCGATGCAGGTAAAGCTTATAGCGATGCTGTTGAGCGTTTCTTAGGTAATAATGTACCCCATCGTTTTATCCAACCTGAGAAAAAAGGATTACTTAAACGCTTATTCAGTCGAACTAAGGAGAACGCATGAACAACATTCTTTCGCGTATATTTGGCAATAGGAAATCCAGCGCGGCTATTGCTAAAGAACGCTTACAAATTATTTTGGCGCATGAAGGCAATCGCGATTTAACTATAACTAGAAGCGACGGCTTTGACTTCCAAAGCTTACAAGCTGAAATTATTCAAGTGATTGCTAGACACCTTAAAATTGATAAAGAGCGGGTTAACGTACAACTTATCGAGCGCGATAAAAAACGCTCAATTTTTGAACTGAATGTGGACTTGCCTGACAGACTGTAATCACTTAATTTAATAAAATTCACTATCGATTCTCTAGAGAGGAAATGTTATCCTTTCCTTTCCTTTGCTTTCCTTTGAACCCGAGCATACAGTACCATATTTTAATTATGATTTTAACTCTCCATGGCACTCAAGAAACCACCTTATCAAAATATTAAATAGGACTAAAAAGCTTGTGGGAAATTACGCTTTTTGATATATAAAAGACTACTTAAAAATACCAAGCCATAACCTATTATGGGGAGAAAAAAATGCATAACCTCAATAAAACCAAACTCGGTCTAATCTTTTTAGGCGTTTTAATCTTCAACACTCATGCTGCTGCTTATTATTCCTCAGGACCTTACCTCAATCTTGGCGCTGGTGGCATCCTTCTTACAACCTCAGGTACTTCTGCTGGAGGTGGAGCTGGCCGTTTAGGGTTAGGTTATCTAGGCGTCCTCACCGATGAAGAAAACCCTTTTTTATTAGGCTTTGAGCTGAATGGCGATTTTGGTTATACCGGTAGAACTAGCTCATTGTATGGCGCCGATTTCGCTGCCATTCTTGCTAGACAATTTACAGAACAAGCGGCCATTTTTGGTAAATTAGGAATGAATGCAATTGGTCAAAATAGCATTTATTTCGCTGGTCCACAAATTGGTTTAGGTATTGGTTATCAAATGATACCTAGCCTACGATTGATTGGTGAAGGTAACTACGCATTAGACCCTATACGCATAGGCAATGCCCGTTCGCTTGGTTCAACGACCGTGAATGTTTTTAATTTACTGATTGGTTTGCAATACACTTTCTACATTACTAACTATGTTGATAATGATCCATAACACTTAATTGTTTAAATTCGCATCTTCTGATATAAAGATCACTAGAAAAAATCTCGAACAATCTTCATGGAGAAAAAGGGATGCTCAGCAATAAAACTAAAATGGGGTTTAGTATTTTAGCGATGCTATTTGCGACCCAAGCAATGGCATACTACAACACTGGACCTTATATAAATATCGGGGCAGGTGGATTGACGATTGTGGTAAACAGTACCTCTACTACCGGTGGTGCTGGGCGATTTGGCTTAGGCTACATTGATCTTCTGAACTGCAATGAAAACCCTGCTTTTATAGGGTTCGAACTCAATGGTAATTATGGTTATACCCGTAGACTTCATTCAATTTATGGCGCGGATTTATCAGGCGTTATCGGCCAGCAATTATCACAATTAGTAGGCATTTACGGCAAGCTAGGCGCGCAAGCAATTGGACAAGATAGAAATTATATTCTTGGTCCACAAATTGGTTTGGGTCTTGGCTTTCAAGTAGCTCCTTTATGGAGAGTTACTCTTGAAGGTAATTACGCTTTGGATGCTTTTCGTATTCATAGCAATTTGGTGGGCAATCGCAATGCTAACACGTTTACCTATTTACTTGGATTGCAGT
>JBAUEV010000179.1:0-1743 GCA_049678805.1 Gammaproteobacteria bacterium | reverse complement strand
GCGTGGCACTACCGCATAACCTTCAGCACGTAATTGCGTCAAAATGCGCTCGGAATCCACTAATGCTTTAGGACAACCTAAACTAACAAAACCGACTTTAGGATCAGAAGAAATAACTGTTTTCATTACTAAGATTCATCAATTATTTAATAAAAAATTTTCTTTTAAAACTTTTCCGACTGTTCCCTCCGCCTGCAAGGGCGTTGTTACATAATAGTTTGTCATCCTGAGCAAAGCGAAGGATCTCCTTTTGTTAAAATACACGAGATCCTTCGTCACAAACAACGCTCCTCAGGATGACAAACTATATCTATGCAGCTTTCTTCTTAAACCCCAACGCAGCCAAGCGGCGGGTAATATCAGGGTGCGTAGAAAATAAATCAGCAATCGAAGTGGCTGGTTCAAAGCCTGCTTGTATCGGGTCAAAAATATAGGCTTCACGCCGTATATTCTCATGCGGTGTTGCCAGATATTGATTGGCATAAGTATCCTTGTTGGCCTCATGATCCTGTTGAATTTTTAGCAAAGCACGTGCTAAAGGTTCATTATCACGTAATAATTCAACAGAGCCCGCATCTGCCATATATTCACGAGTACGGCTTAAATATAACATCAGTAACACCGTGATAACTGGCAATAAATAGCGCAAAAACATAATAATGACGAATAATTGATTGCGCGACTTGCCATCATCACGACGATCACCACCAAAAATTGCCGTATAAAATAACATGTCCAATACCATTAACGTAATATTGCTCAGCACTGAAGCCATTAACGTTAATTTAATATCCATATGGCGAATATGGCTTAACTCATGCGCCATTACCGCTTGTAATTCAGAACGATCTAATTTATCTAATAAGCCGCGAGTAATAGCTACCATCGCCGATTTTTCGCTATAACCGCTGGCAAAAGCATTCATATAATCTGCTTCGATCACATACACTTTAGGCATGTAGTGAAGTCCGGCAGCAACTTTCATTTCTTCAATTACATTATAGAGTTGTTGTTCCGAGAGATTACGAGTATTTGAGGCGGTAATTTCGTGGTATTCGGTGCCGAGTAGCATTAAACGATTTCCCATCCAAAACGTTACCAATAGTGAGCAAATTGCCACAATAGCCAGCACCAGTGTGGCCTTAGGAAAAATATGAAAAGTGATTAATGCACCAAAAAGTTGGGGCAGAGTTGCAGTACGATAAGTACCAGAAGCTAAATACATATCAACTAGCATGCCAATCGCCAAATAAATGAGGATAAAACTGGCGATCACCGCGTAGGTGCGGCGGGTATTGGCGTGTAATGCTTTTCGCCAATCCGCTACACCTGCTGCATAATCTTGTAATTCACGACTCATAATTAATTGCCCACACCACGAAATCAATGAAAATTGGTTTAAAACTTAACCGTATACTTTTCTTGTGTGGCGATAGTTTCGGGTGATAAAGTCCAGTATTCAAAAGCAACATCTAAAGCACGGCGGAATAGAGCTACCACCATAGAAGCAAAAAATGATTTTTTACGTGCATTGTATTGTTCAAGGCTCGAATTATAGGCTTGTTTGGCAAATGCTAATTTGTTTTCAGTATTGACGATTTCTTCTTGTAACTGCAAGGCATTCTGATTGGCCTTCAAATCAGGATAGCGTTCAAACACAAGTTGTAAATTAGAAGCGATTTGCGAAATTTTATCTTCTGCGGCCATACGCGCTTTTTCATCACCTTGTGTTTTGGCTTGTAA
>JBAUEV010000178.1:0-4916 GCA_049678805.1 Gammaproteobacteria bacterium | reverse complement strand
AAGCAATCACCTTTCCCGAATTTGAAAAAATAAAGAAATATTTGACTAACCTAGTTAATGTTCCACTTGCTGAAGGCATAACACCTTTAAAAAAACTAGTTGAAAAAGAATCGAGTGTAGAACTTATCAATTTGTTTCTACAACAAGGGGCAATCAGCGAGGGTATTGATTTTACCAAATATTGTGAAACGTCTAACGTTGAAATGGCTATTGTTCAAAATTGTTCGCATCTTGTTAAGCTATTAATAGGTAGAAGACTTCTAAGCCCACCACAACTACCTCAATTGATTGCTTGTGCTGGTAATAATGCTCAAATTGAAATTTTGGACGAATTGATACGTTTTCACATACAGCAACCGTTAACTTATCATATTTTAGAAACGTACCTGTCAACATCAATATCCGCAGAACGTCAAAGATGTTTGGAAATTTTAAATCAAGTCTTTGAACATAACAAAGAAGCCATTAATGAGTCTTATAAAAATTCAAGCTTACTCATCCAAGCTGTGCTGGTTAAAGAAACAATCCTTGTGGATTTCCTACTTGAACGAGGTGCTGATCCCAATTTTAAAGGAATTGAGGATGAAACAGCCTTAATCCTAGCCTGTATTCATCAACAAATCAAAATATTAAGATCATTGTTAACAAAAGGTGCAGACCCGAATCTAAAGCGTCATGACGGTATAAGTCCACTTTATATGGCCATGGTAAAAAACGATCTTGAAGCATTTGAAATGTTACTAAAAAATAATGCAGACCCCAATCTAAAGAGCTATGCCGGTCAAAGTCCACTTTATGTTGCTATGAAAAAAAATGATCTTAAAGCATTTAAAATGCTACTAAAAAATGGGGCAGATCCTAACCTAGAAATTGTTGATGAGGAAGGAGTTATAAGATTGCTTGATTACGTAATAGCTGCAAACAATTACCCACAAATAGAATTGTTATTAAAGTATGGGGTGGATATCGAATATCATAGTGATTTTCTAGCTAAGCACCTGTCAACGAAGACCTTAAATAAGTTAAACAAAGGCGTTTTAGATAAGAACTGGCTTTCTCCTTTAGGGATATCGTTTTCAAACTATTTACGTTGGTATACGAAAGATGCTAGTAATACCGCGCTAAAAATAACCAAGTTATTTCTGAAAACTTATGCAAGGAGAGAAATATTCATAGATGAGAATTTATTAAACGAATTTATAGAAACCGCAATTGAGCTAGAGGACAACGAATTAGAATCGTTATTTACTTCTTTTCAAAAAGACCAAGACAGCTTATGTCGTAAACATAATCTAATGCAAGTTGACCAAATTTCCACTAGCCCTATTAGCAATATCGGCCAAGCAACTTTATCCCAATTACCGCCAACGACAGAAAGTGTTGCCATTCCTGCTACAATTGAAGTAAATAAAGAAGGTGATAACGTCAATAACAATAATATTAGTGCAGTTTCTTTATTTCCACCTTCAAACATCCAGAAAGACAAAAAAAGTAGTTTTGCGTATTTAAAAAGTTTGGGATTTACAAAAGAAGAAATTATTAATATGTGCAAGGAAAGTGTCGAAAAAAATAAGAAGAACACTGCTAAGACCGCTAAATACAGCACGTCAACTTTTTGGACTCGATACCATTTACCCGAATCACTTTCCTGGTCAAATGTAAATTTTAATAAAGAAAGTTTGCGATCAATGTCGCTTGGAACCAATATATTTTTTTATTTGGAGCTCAAAGCGCTTCGTCAGCAAGGATGTGATGAGGAAACTTTAAGCCACTTTAAACAGGTGCGAGTGAGAATGGATGGCGCACATGTTGAAAAATTGGAAGGGGATTATTCCTTAAACATCATTATTAATAAAAATGAGCCATCACTTCGTGTCAAGGCAACTCATGAGTTACGAATATTCAGTAGTGAGGCGCGTGTATTGTTATTTTCTATAGCTGCGGATGGCGAAAACAATAAACAATATAAGCTATATATTGGTGGTAAATTCCTGGCGAATGGGTTACATGAATTAAAGGATGAAAAAGCACTAAAACAGAGCAGAAAGGCCATTCAAATAACCTTGTCTCCACCAGAAAATGAAGCAATTGTTCCAGGTTGTTCTGCAAAAACATTTTCTTGTTAGTAGCATGTTAAGTGCCTACTTTTCCTGGTGGACCTGGGCTCCAGCCGGGAGGGTGGCTAGGCGAGTCGCTCATGGTTGGAATTTCGAACATCAACTCATCCTCATAACACCACAACCAATCTTCTCCTGGTTCGTAGGATTGAATGATAGGATGTTTGGTGGTTTTCGAGTGCTTAGTGGCATGCTTATTCGGACTTGAATCGCAACAGCCAATATGCCCGCAAGTCGTACAGCGGCGTAGCTCAACCCACACGCCATCATGTGCTAAGCATTCCACGCACCCAGGGCCACTGGGCTTAACCTCACGAATTTGGTCAATATGTTTACATTTTGTAGCCATTTCCATCTCCATTGTGACGACTGGTTTATCCATTATAAAATAGCTATAATCCGATTTATTACTTAATAAAAACAAGGAGGTTTTTATGCCATTATATACCTTAGATACTTTTCGTGCACTCCTTAGTTCGACTCAGATGCTAAAAGATGCTATTGAGAAAGACACTGATCTTATTAAAGCGCAAGATAAAGAGGGTATGACACTTTTGCACCATGCTGCAATGATACAGAAATTCAGAAATTTGGAAGATCGTTCAGAATTAGGTGAAATTTTAGCTATTCTATTTCAGGCTTCTGGAATTGATTTCTCACTTCAAGATTCAGAGGGAAATACTCCCGTACATGTTGCTGCTTTAGTTTGTGAAGATGAAATAACATGCCGATATATTTTTCAGCAATTTGTAATAAAAGCTGCTACTTTAGGATTTAATTTTTCTACATTGAATAAAAAGGGACATTCGGTTTTACATATAGCTACTCAATTTTCATACACGGATTCTCGAAAAGCTTATGAGAGTAGAAGAATAAATAATGTTGCAATTGTTTTAGAAAATGCTTTAAGACGAGGGTTAGATGTAAATGTGTTATCTAATTCTGGTTCAACTGCGTTCTACTATGCAATAGACTGTTTGCATCTAGTAGAGGCAAATTCTTTATTAGACGCAGGCGCTAATCCGCTATTATATCGCGCCGAAGAAAGAGATCCATTTGCCAAGATAAAAGAGTTGATTGATAGACTGACGAATGCTCAAAATGAAAAAGATAAATATACTGAGGAGGAGCGAAATGAAATCAATGAAGAATTAGTAGAGCTAAAAAAGTTAAAACAAAAAATAGAAGAGAGACCTGATTTTAAAGACTATGAAGAAGCTCGAAAAACTCAAGAAAGTGCTCGAATTTTAGCACAGGGGCAAAAGGGGTATTCTGGTAGTATTTTTCAAAAACCTCCAAATAATCCCCAAGCTTCTTCAAAAGATAAAGTTCCAAAAATAACTCTAAATGAACTGGGATCATCCCAACCGTCAGCGTCTGGACAACAATTAATAAAACGCTAACTCGAGTAGACATCATCAGATGAGTGAATAATTTCATTAATTATACATAATGGAGATCATTATATGGCAATTACAAATAATAACCCCAAAGAAACCATTGTTCGTGAATCAGGTAAAGGAAAATTTACTGAGGAAATTGTTATTGGTAATCATGTCCTTACTGCGGATGAACCCCTCGCAAATGGTGGTAATGATTCTGGCCCTTCACCTTATGATTTTTTGCTTGCCGCGCTAGGTTCGTGTACGGCTATGACCTTACGCGCATATGCTGATAATAAACAATTACCGCTTAAAAAAGTTATTGTGAAGTTAAAACATGACAAAATTTACGCTGAAGATTGCATAGATTGTGAAAATGAAAATTCTAAAATTGACCATATTGAACGACTGATTGAATTGCAAGGCGATCTTAGCCAAGAGCAACGCGCAAAACTGCTGGACATAGCCAACAAATGTCCTGTACATCGTACTTTGACATCGAAAATGTTGATTACGACGGAATTAGTCAAATCTTAAAAACCCGTCATTGCTTTGGTCACTACGCCCTCCATGGCAATGCTAAGTCATTTCTAATGTTGAAGATTTATCCGGATCCTCTGGCGACGTCTCCTCTGAGGATTTTGGCTGATCCTGCGGTACTGTTACATCGTCAGAAGTAGACGGTGCATCGGTTGAGCCAGGGACGGAAGAAGGTGATGCTGGCTGAAAAAAGCTAATGCCTGCAAAGATATTTGTCTCTGTTGGCACTACTTCTTCAGCTCTCGCTTGTGCTATTACATCACCTATTACAGCAGTTGAGGATTCTGCCGGATCCTTTAGTACATCGTCAGAAGTGGACGGTATGGCAGTGGTAACAGTAATGGGCGGTACACTAGGGGGTGAATAAACTGGAGGAGGAGGCAGTGCCGAACCCCTTCCTGCCCCGATGAAAATTTTTGGCATTCTTGGCGGGGGAACAGTACCAGTTGTGAAAATGCTAGGAGTAATAGGTTCTGGCTCACTAACTTGAGGAATGATAGAAGTGACTGAGGCTGTAGCAGTTGAGGGTTCCCCCGGCTTGGGCTCTACATCAGCAGTTGGAGAAGTGATAACAATGGAAGGAATAGCCGGGTTCTTTGGAATGGATGAGGGTTCTGGTGACTTGGGTGGTTGTTCACTAGGGATTTGGGAAGTCGAAGAATCGCGAGGACGCTTTTTGCTAAACAGGTTTATATTAAATTTGAGTGGTTTTTCTGTTCCTACCGGTTGATCCTTCTTCTTCTTTTTCTTCTCCTCCTCCGGTGTACTAGCTAACGTCGGTGTATTAGCTAACGTCGATTTAGCTAACGTGGGAGAACTTTTATAAGAACGGTGGCCTGGTTTTGATGTTAGTCGCGTCGGTTGCCCAGTGCCACGT
>JBAUEV010000177.1:0-6009 GCA_049678805.1 Gammaproteobacteria bacterium | reverse complement strand
CATTCAAGCTTGTGAACAATCAGGGCGACAACAAATTCCCCAGGTTAATCGCCCATTGAAATTAAGCGACTGGTTGCCAAAATGTGATGCAAAGTTGCGCTTGGTTTTAACACCTCATGCTTCTCGGCAATTGTATGATTTACACAATAAACCACAATCAGTTGCTATTTTAGTAGGGCCGGAGGGTGGTTTAAGTCCACTTGAAATTCAAGCAGCAGAAAAAAATGGTTTTCAGTCAATACGCTTAGGACCGCGTATTTTAAGGACAGAAACGGCAGCATTGGTAGCACTCAGTTGTATTCAAGCACGTTGGGGCGATCTTATGGGTGGGCACCCCATCGGCATCTAAAACTTTTTAATCATTTTTGTCGTGTACAGACGAAATTCTTGTTTTATTTTGACAGTGTAATACTACTTAAAAGTTAAGAGTAAGACATTTCCTAAATAATCGGAACTCGCTTGTAGTCGTTAGGATAATACGTATAGTAAGCAATTACGGCGTGTTTGAAGCGCTAGACCTCTTCTTGCAAAAGGTTTGCTGAAGATTGATGTGGTAAGGGCAAGGATTGCCCGGAGGTGGCGATAACATTGCCACCTTTTTTTTGGTTTGAAGAAAAAGTTTCTGAGACAAATTTTAGCATGAGTTACCTAAAAAACTTCCCTTGAGTGATGTAACTACTCAAGGGAACTTCTCCGCCCTGCTACTTAACTGGATATTTTTCTAAGACGGCAAACAGATTGTCGTACAGATTATGAGGACTCCAAGCATACCAACCATCTGCTTTGCCATCTTCTGTGGCTTTGATTTGTGCATGAATGTATTTTAATCTTTGTTCTGTAGAAAGTGGGTAGCGATAATTAGATAGCTCAATATAAGGATAAAGTTTGAACGGACGATTGTTGCCAAACTTACTTTGCAATGCTACTAACGAAGAGAATACCGTTTCATAAGGCGTTACAGCATGTTTTTTGTAAGGCTCATAATGGGATGGATAAACCATTGGGCAAAGCACATCTACTACATTACCAATTAATACTACATTTTGACCAATGCGTTTTTCTTCGCGAAAACTGGTAATCCCAAATACATCTACTTGCAATGGTAAACCCAATTCAGCAACTTTCGTTTTATACCATTTGATAGTTTGTTGAACGTTTTTAGCATTTTGGTCTAAGGGTGGTTGTGCAGTGTTATAGCGAATATAGTCGAGTTGAATTTCTCGCGCACCCAAATTGACTGCTTGCTTAATGATTGCTAATTTTTTTTCGCGATAAGCTTGTGAAGCCATTTGTGCGCGATCAGCACCACCAGGGAATACAACAATTCGTGCAACATATCTCAAGTTGGCATCTTTTACTAATTGAATATTTTGCGTATATTTTTTATTTGGAACCTCATAGTCAATAACGAATGTGTTGATGCCTGTTGCCTTACCACGTTGGATAAGATACTTGATACGGTTAGTATCTTCTAAAGTTGATTGCGTAATATAAATACCCTTAACACGAGTAGTGTCTGCAACACGAGTAGTGTCTGCAAAACTGGTGATGGAGAAAAGTGAAAAAATTAATAATAAGACGAGTAAGGGGAGTTTCTTAGTCATGGCCGTATCCTCGCATCCATAAAAGTTTTGTGGCTTAAGTAGTCCATTACTTAAAAAGCTGTCAAAACAGCCCCCTTATGCCAAGTATAGTAAACAGTTGCCTACTTGCCAGTTTATGGCTTAAAAAAGCCTGAAATGCCGGTAATACATGCGTTTTGCGGCTAATTTTGAATGGTTGCGCAGAGTGGTCTATAATTAATGTATTAGAAAAGTATGACTAAATTTAAAGGTAAATGGGCAAAGGGGGAGGCTACCATGATATTGCAAAAAGTCCGAGATTATCTCAATCAGCAACACATTTCGTATGAGACGATTCAGCACGCTCCTGCCTACACTGCACAGGAAATTGCTGCGATAGCGCATATTCATGGAAAAGAGCTTGCTAAAACCGTTATTGTTAAAGTTGACGGAAAATTGGTAATGGTTTTAGAGCCAGCGCATCTTAAAGTCAACTTGGCAAGACTGCAGGAACAACTTTCTGCTAAAAAAGTTGAACTTGCCAGTGAACGTGATTTTAAGGGGCGTTTCCCTGAATGTGAGTTAGGCGCTATGCCACCGTTTGGTAATTTGTATGATATGGATGTGTATATTGATAAAACGCTTACTGATGGTAAAGAAATTGCTTTCAACGGCGGTACACATGCTGAATTGATTAAAATGTCTTATAGAGATTTTGAACGGTTGGTACATCCTAAGATGGTTGTTCACTAATTTATATCAGTATAAGTTAGTAGGAGCAAGAGAAGGTATTATTATAAATAAATAAAAAAAGATGAGGGGTTTTTTATGCAAATTCCACCACAAATTACTATTCGTGAAATTCCTGATTCTGCCGCAATAGAAGCTCAAGTTGCAAAAAAAATTTCCAAACTTGAAAAGATATGTAATCACATTATTTCCTGTAAAGTAGTGATTGATATCCAGCAAAAACATAAACATCAAGGTAAATTATTTAGCACGCATATTGATTTAACCATCCCAGGTAAAGAAATCGTTGTAACCCGAGTTATCAATGAAGATTTATATGTTGCTATTCGCGATGCATTTAATGCAGCGCGGCGACAGTTAGAAAATTATATGGCTAAACAACAAGGTGAGGTAAAAACTCATCAAATCCCAATGCAAGGTTACGTTGCGCGCTTGTTTCCTAATCAAGCTTATGGTTTTATTACTGGTCAGGATAATACAGATTATTATTTTGACGCACTCAATGTTGCAGTTCCTGATTTTGAGCATTTAACCATTGGTACCCATGTTGAATTTTTTGTAATGGTTGGTAATGAAGGCCCACAAGCCATGCGAGTGACCGCGATGAATCTTTAATGCCAAAAATCGAATACGATGACATTACCTCTTGTTGAAATAGATTACTTCGACCATCAAGCTGATATTGGCATTATTGGTCGGGGTAAGACTTTAGAAGCTGCATTTGTCTCAGCGGCGCAAGCTATGTTTAATATTATGGTAGATAAAGCTGCTATTGCGCCGCAACAATCCCTACAGTTTGAATTTGAAGAGGCTGAAATCGAATTAGCCTTAGTAACTTGGCTCAATTTATTGTTAGCGGAAGCTAAAAATCAAGGCTTGGTGTTAGGAAAATTTGCGTTACGACGAGTAGCAGATCATTGGTATGGGCAAGCGTGGGGCGAGCCTTGGCGGGATGATTTGCCGCGCGGCACTGAAGTTAAGGGCGCTACTCTAACCATGCTTGCTGTAAAACCAATAACGAATGGTTGGGAAGCTCGCTGCGTAGTAGATGTTTAACAGAGGAAAAACACGTGGATATTAGGCAATTACAAAAAATAAATGATTATTGCTGGTCTATCGCAGGGCGAACCAAAGATAAATGTGGTCCAATTCGAATTTATGGCAGCCAAACGCTAGTTGCTGAGATGGATGACAAAGTTTTAGAACAAATTACTCATGTGGCACGCTTGCCAGGATTGGTGGGTGCGGCAATGGTGATGCCAGATGGGCATTGGGGATATGGGTTTCCTATTGGGGGGGTGGCAGCTTTCGATGCCGAACAAGGAGGAATTATTTCAGCCGGCGGCGTGGGTTTTGATATTTCATGTGGCATTCGTTGCTTGCGCACCAATTTATCGTGGGATGAACTTATGCCAGTAAGTGAAAAATTAGGGCATCACTTGTTTCGTCTTATTCCGGCGGGTGTTGGCGTGGAGGGTAAGCTTAAATTATCTCAGGATGAGTTAGATACCGTACTGGTGCAAGGTGCTGGCTGGGCGGTTAAACAAGGCTATGGCACCCGTGAAGATTTAGTATTTGTCGAAGAACAAGGCACTATGGCGGGTGCTGACCCACAATATGTGTCTGAGCGCGCTAAAAAGCGCCAAAAAGGGGAAATGGGCACTTTAGGTTCGGGTAATCACTACCTTGAAGTACAATTGGTGGAACGGATTTACGATGTTAAGGCCGCTCAAGCGTATGGCATCACGGAAGGCCAAATATTAATTTCCATTCATTGTGGCTCGCGCGGTCTTGGCCACCAAATTGGCACTGATTACTTAGTCAGTCTTGCCAAAGCTGCAAACCGCTTAGGCATTACTTTACCCGATCGTGAATTAGCTTGTGCGCCCATTTTATCAGTGGAAGGACAACGCTATTTAGGCGCAATGCGTGCAGGTATCAATTGTGCGCTTGCTAATCGGCAAGTCATTACACATTTAACCCGCCAAGCGTTTGCCGATGTTATACCGCATGCAGTGGTTGAGACGCTTTATGACGTTTCTCATAATACTTGCAAAGAAGAAACTCACCGAGTTGATGGTCAAGCACGCACCTTGTTTGTCCACCGCAAAGGCGCAACCCGCGCTTTTGGGCCTCAGCATCCAGCACTACCAGCCGATTATCGTGCGGTGGGGCAACCTGTGATTATTGGCGGCAGTATGGGGACAGGTTCATACATTTTAGCGGGCAATCCAGAGATCGAAAATCAAGCATTCGCCTCGGCAAGTCATGGAGCAGGGCGTGCAATGAGTCGTCATCAAGCTCTTAAAAACTGGCATGGCCAAGAACTGATAGACCAGTTAGCGGGGCAAGGCATTTTAATTTTAACGCGTTCATTACGAGGTGCAGCGGAAGAGGCACCTGGTGCTTATAAAGACGTGGCTAGCGTTGCTGAAGCCACAGAACGTGCGGGTTTAGCGCGGCGAGTGGCTTGGTTGCGACCTAAGATTTGTGTGAAGGGGTGAACTCTTTGCGCTTTAAGTCTAATTTCTATTTGTGTGGAGCAGGTTTTGGTTGACTGTCTTGAAAAGAGGGCGCTTTTTGTTCGTATTTACTAGACACACCAGGCGTACCCCCAACAAAACGTCTTGGATATTGGCTGAGAGAATTTCGAGAATCGCATAGAAAAAAATGAGCTACTTTATCAAACTGAGTTTTCAATGTCTTGGAAAAAGCTTCTTTAGCTGGCAGATTTTTAAAATAAAAGGTGCTTTTGTTGAGTAAAGCGATGATCTTATTATTTAATGAATCAACAGCCTCATTTCCCACCTCGAAAAGCTGCTTAGAATCAGTATTAAGAATGCGATTGATTTCTTTGTAATTGGTGATAATTGGTTTCATCACCTCTGCAGAAATGGCTTGGCTACCCATTTTAAGATGTTGCTCAAAATGCTGAAGTGCATCTTGCAAAAGACGCAAAATAACGCCGGCCGGCGAGTTTTGATGTGCCGCGGTAGAATCAGCTTTTATGGGTGATAAGGTGCTCATAACATCAATACTTTTTTAACCATTTTTCTTACTAGGGTAGACCAACATATTTTCCTTAGCCAAATTCACAGGCTGAAGAAATACAATCCCTATCTTAACCGAATTATATTAAGAAATTCTTAAAGTGAATTAAATTTTTCTTAAACTCGCCCTACACAACAAAAATTTTATGTAGCCTTGATGCAGCAGATTGGGCTACATGAAGGAGGCTACAGTGGTTGCACGGCTCTTGGTGGTTCTTGTGGTGCCTCTAACTCAAGGGATGCCGCTTTTATGCCGACGGTTATAGCATTTAAGATATGGTGATAATCTTCCAATTTCTCTGTTGCCTCAGCCTTATTACTAGCATCATCGCTAGTGGAGGTTGCTAAAGAATGTATAAGATTACTTATATCACTCCCCGCCTTATCAAAACTCTGCTGCCAACGGACTGCATTTTCTGCAATAGTAGGAGACCTACCAGCGTAGAAACCAAATAACCTCGTGGTTAAATGCAAGATATCTTTTCTTGCAAGAACGGCTGTATTGTAAATTCCAGCTAATCTCTGCTGTTTTGTTTCGGGCTCTAAAAGATTATTTTCCTGCAAAACTTGTAAAGTTTTGTACATATTTTGTAAGTCCGAATTTAACTTTTTAATCTGGGCTAATTCAGATTTAACAGTATCAATAT
>JBAUEV010000176.1:0-6340 GCA_049678805.1 Gammaproteobacteria bacterium | reverse complement strand
AGCTAAAACAGATGAACAAGTGATAGCGTATGTTTCCATTTTTCAAATGGAAGGTAATAATTTGCATAAATGGATAAATACTTTAAAGATGCTCGATCATTATAGCCAATCGCGACCAGTTTACCGCACAGAAGAACAAGTACGAGCGATAATTCGCACTAAATCAGAACAACTACGAGAAGCTTATGTGGTCATTGAAATTAAAGAAAACGATATTATTCCATTATCAGCTGGGCGTACAGCAGTAGATCGGTTAGGAAATGAATTATTAACTTTAAAACGAGGCGCAATTCAGCCAGAAAATATTATTGAATTTGTGCATAGCGAACATCGCTATGATTTTGTAGAAGGGCAACTTGTGCTCCAACAAAAAGAACAAGAAACAGTAGTACCCGACATACAGTTTAGTATGGCAGCACAAGCGGCTTAATAGTTTAAGTAGGTAAGAGGTAAAACCATGCCAGCAGCAGGACAAGCACAACCGGGATCAAATGATAATGCACTCGACTTTTTATGGGTGATTGTCATGATTGTCGGCGCCATTATACTTACCTGGTATTTTGGCCGCACTTACATTGTCTCATTTGTATTTCAAGTTCGTGCTTATGAAATCACCGCTATTCATTTCGTGTTGGAAAGTTGGAGTCAACTGGCGCTATGGTTACATTTGCCTTTTTTAGTGCCTAATGTTGAAGATTTAGTAGGTGCATTACAAACCATGAAATCTTCGGGTAGCGGTGCAGATTTTCAAACACTTACCGATGTGAGTAATACAGTGGGTAGTTATCTACGATACCCTGTGTTGGTATTGCTCGTTTTTGTGGCGGTAGTGTTGTACATGTCAAACGCAACCCTAAAATTCAAATCAGTATTTAATATGAATCGTCTGAAACTCTCAGAAATGGTCAATTGGCCGCAAATTACCACGGTCGCCAAATTAGATTTAGTTAGTCAAGATATAGACCAGGGCCCCTGGGCAATGCCTAAAACACCCATGCAATTTGTCAAAAGTTATGGTTTAGCGCGTGAAGAAAATAACAAAGAAGGTCGACCGAGTCTTGTGTTACTCCCGGGTAATGCTCATCGCATATTTGCCTTGCAAGTAGGCGCTTTATGGGCTGGTTTAGAGAAACTACCTATCCATACTCAAGCATTATTTGCCATTTTTGCTGCGCGTGCGAACCGTGATCGTGAAGGGGCTGATAAATTATTAAAACAAATCGCAATTTCTGCGACCAATGCCAACTCGTTGAACTTTACTGGTACACGAGAATTACTGAACAAACATGTGAGCAGCAAAGCCGTTGGACGGGTTGTTGGCAGTCATGCTTATGCGTTGACGGTATTAGCTTCTATGTTGGAGTTAGCAAGAACCGATGGTGTATTAGCATCAGCAGAATTTTTATGGTTAAAACCAATCGATCGCCGGCTTTGGTACATGATGAATACCGTAGGCCGACCTACCGCAGTACCGGAAATTGCGGGAGCTTATGCCCACTGGATTGCTGAAAAGAAAATGGGGCGACCACTGCGTGTCCCTATGGTGGATGAAGCAGTAAAAGCACTGGATGCAGCGTTGCAAGATGTTATTTACGAACCGGATGAAGAGTAATGGCTGTTTTACGTGGTTTAGAGAAACGACACGAACAAGACCCTAGTCTTTTAATTCGTGATACCCGCACGGGTTGGCAGCGGTTTACCGATTTCTTAAAAAACCCGCTGGCGGTAGTGTTTACGTTAGTTTTATTGGCTAGCGTGGGTTTTTTCATACCTGCAATTACCGATGTAACAGTGATTATTGGTCTATGGATTTTTCTCTACACGTATACCCGAAAAACAACTTTGCCTTTCCGCTTACCAATGCGTTCCAAAGCATTAGATTACAACGATCCAAAACCAGGTTCGAATAAACCACAACAAGCACGTGGCATTTACTTTTTTGGTAATGAACTCAAAACCGATTTGGAGTTATGGTTTGCTAATGAAGATATGCGTACCCACGCCTTGATTTTCGGTTCAACCGGTAGTGGTAAAACCGAAGCTTTAATCTCAATCGCTTACAACGCCTTACTGCAAAGCAGTGGTTTTATTTATGTTGACGGTAAAGGTGATAACTCGCTCTTTGCCAAAATATTTTCGATGGTACGCTCCATGGGGCGCGAAGATGACATGCTACTCATCAACTTTATGACGGGTGCCAGAGACATCATTGGACCACAGAAAAAACGTCTATCTAACACTATGAATCCTTTTGCTAGCGGTTCTTCCAGCATGTTATCGCAATTAGTAGTGAGTTTAATGGATTCGAGTGCTGGTTCGTCGGACGGCGATATGTGGAAAGGTCGTGCCATTGCGTTCGTTGAGGCGCTGATGAAATTATTGGTGGCGATGCGCGATTCAGGCCACATTCTGCTGGATGCTAATACCATTCGTAATTACTTTTTGTTAGAACGTCTTGAATCCATCGTTATAGATAAAGTATTTCCGCGCGATGGGCAAGAAGCAATAAGTCTTGATTTCTTGCCGCCTTTAGTAATGGAGCCGATTACCAACTATCTGGCTAACTTACCCGGTTACAACAAAGAGAAAAAAGGCAAACAAGTATCGCAAGTGCTTGAGCAACACGGTTTTATCACCATGCAATTAACACGTGCGTTTGGCTCGTTAGCTGATACTTATGGTCATATTGTGCGTACTAATCTCGCTGAAGTGGATTTGAAAGACGTCGTATTAAATCGTCGTATTTTAGTCGTATTATTGCCCGCTTTGGAAAAAGCGCCAGCAGAATTAGCCAACTTAGGTAAAGTGATTATTGCTTCGTTGAAGGCAATGATGGCTGCCGGGTTAGGTGATGAAGTCGAAGGCGATTATCGCGATGTCGTGCAACGTAAACCTACCAATGCGCCTACACCTTATTTGTGTATTCTCGATGAATATGGTTATTACGCAGTGGAAGGTTTTGCTGTAGTGCCGGCACAGGCACGTTCGCTGGGATTCTCTGTTATTTTCGCGGGACAAGATTTACCCGCCTTCCAAAAAGCTTCCAAAGAAGAAGCTGCATCTATCGGTGCTAATACCAACATTAAAATTTGTATGAAGTTAGAAGACCCCTTAGAAACATGGGATTTCTTCATGAAGACGGCGGGTGAATCCTACGTAACTCATGTTGAAAGCTTCCAGGCCGATGCTAAGACGGTGATGAATAACTATGCTGATAGCAAATCAGCACGCGTTGAAAAACGTGCGCGTGTGGATTTACTCGATTTGAAAGAGCAACGTGAAGGTGAAATGCATATTTTTTTCAAATCGAAACTTATACGCGCCAAAGTGTTTTTCGCTAATCCTAAGCCAGTGAAGAAAATGCGCTTGAGTCATTTCTTGAAAGTGGGTCTACCACTGGATAGTGAACTTTATAAATTAGCCAAGGGGTTTGAACAAATGCAACGCCTGGCTAATCAATCTGATGCGTTGTTTGCTGACGCGCCCGCTGCGAGTAATGATATTGTGCTTATTGCTCAAACATTTGACGATCCAGAACGACGAACTACTTCTGCGATTGATAATGCAGTGAATGCGTTATTGGCTGTTGTTAATCGTGAGGCAACTCCATTAGAAGAAGTACAACGTGCTGAATTACCGAGCGAACAATTAAATATTTTTGAACCGATTCGCCTAACAGAAGAATTGCAAGTTCTGTTATCAGGTCGGAATTTAGAAAGTTTCAGCAGCGCACTGTTGGACCATCAACACACATTGAAACAATCGCAATATATAGGGCGTTTGTTAGGTAAAGCGGAACAAGATGCGACCCGAATTGCAATAGAAATCATGAAAGACATAGAGACAGCAACGTTTTATCCACCTGAAGTCAGTGATATCCCAACGGGTGAAGAATTAGGTGCTGCAATAGATGAGCTTATTGCTCAAGTTGTATTACGTAAGCAAGAAAGTCAGAAATCAGATGAGTCAAAGGTATAAGCCTGGCTCATTAAGACCTCTCCACTCTTAGTTATTACCGGCCATAGTGAGTAGCAGGCCCATGAACTGTGCCGCGTCCCTCCTCATAAGACCCTTGGTGCCGTAATAACACTGAAGACTGAATGCTTCCTTCCTCTAACGGACGATCTGTCGAGGCAGCATTTAGATACATGACATTTTCAACGGCTTCGGGTCCCTGATAGGTTTCGCACCCCTGTATCATCATTACCATAGCCCCAATTGCGCAAAAAGCCAATAATGTCTTTTTCATATACCCTCCCTTCTTGCGGGCACAAGTGCCATAAGGCGCCTTTGCCCACGCTTGCGTTGTTGAGCCTTATATATTAATTTTAGTTGATTTTTATTAAACTTCACCTAATTGACGAATAAGCCTTATGTTTGAAAAATTCGATTCTTCTGAACCCATCCCAACAAACCCTTTTAAACTATTTACCCAATGGTTTACTCAAGCACGGCATGTGGGTGAAAAAGACCCTACAATCATGATGCTAGCGACCGCTACCCCACAAGGGGTACCCTCCATACGTACCGTTTTGTTAAAAGCATTCGATGAACAGGGTTTTGTGTTTTATACCAATTTGCAAAGTCGTAAAGCACAAGAACTACAAACCAATACTCATGTGGCATTGTGTTTTTATTGGCCTATTCTTGATAAACAAGTCCGTATTGAAGGTCAAGTACAACCCGTTAGCGATGCCGAAGCTGACCAATATTTTGCAAGCCGGCCTCGTGGTAGCCAACTGGGGGCGTGGGCATCTTCACAGTCACAAGTCTTATCTCATCCTGATGAGTTGCTGAAAAAATACCACAAAATTGAACAACGTTTTGCTGGCCAAACAGTAACACGGCCACCTTTTTGGAGTGGTTTTCGAGTAATTCCTAATTATTTGGAATTTTGGCAACAAGGTCAATATCGTTTACATACACGTATTTGTTACCGTAAAACGACCAATGCTGAATGGCAAATCAATTATTTATATCCTTAAACAGTTCTACGCTACGGAAAATACATTTGGTTTTCTGTGACTATACCTTGCAATGACACATCCCAGGGGTTAGGGGTTAAGTGATTTATTTTTTGAAATTCATATGCAAGGCCGACAAGATAAGGGTGGGAGCGGTGACGATGATACTTCAGAAAAGCAAATGTGCGGTCATAAAATCCACCACCCATACCTAGGCGATGCCCTTGGGTATCGAAAGCCACCAATGGAGTCAACACCAATTGTAAAGCCCAGGCAGGAAATAACCGCTGGGCATGGATAGGAGGCTCTAAAATACCATATCGATTAGGATAGAGTTTATCACCCGAGGCATAAGACATAAACCATAGACGGTTCAGCGAAAGTGGGTGTAGCACCGGAAGATAACAGGTTTTTTTCTGCTGCCAGGCAAGTTGTAATAAAGGGGTGGGATCTAATTCGCCATCATTTGCCAAGTAGAAAGCGATATGTTGACTGCGGTGAAATAAAGGATGGCTTGCAAATTGTTGTGCCACACGTTGAGCAGCATGGGTTTGCTCAAAAGGACTGAGTTGGCGGCGTTGAGTGAGAATTTGACCACGTAACGTTTGTACTGTCATTTTTTGCAAGGGAGGTAATTAATGAGCCTCCGCGATACCGCTGTGAGCGGTAGCTCTGAACCCTAGGTTCAATGAGGGGTTTGCGTGTTACTTCAGGCTTTCTGCTACAAGGCAGACTTGCACAACCGTAACGATCAGCTTATCCCAAAGCTATAGTCATTGGTTCAAGAACATATGACTCACTGGCAAATATCACAGAGACAAACTCATTATATCAAAACATCCCTGTCTTGCTAGCGTGGTTGTCCAGGATCACAATTTAAAACGCGCTCCTTTTCCCTCACTGCCTACGTGCCGCGCTTTATGCGACGTTGTTGCAGACTTTGTCCTTCAGGCGACGTACCCGAATCCCCCCGGCATTGACCGCAAAAATACTCGAAACCCCGCGGCACCGACCGCGGGGTCCATTTTTTAGAATGCCATGTGGGTGTCGTTTTCAGACAAAACTGCATCCTGCGGTCGGAGAATACATCCCTGTATTCTACGGTCTTCCAACGACACCCACACACCATTCTTACCCAACGACCTAATTTATAAGAAATATACAACAACGCCGGCTTGTCCGCGGCATCCCGTTTTTTTCGTCATTGCGAGGCGCGAAGCGACGCGGCAATCCAGGTTTTGAAGATGGATGCTTCGGCCAAAAAACGGCCTCGCAGCATCTGTGTTAAATTACAAGCGTTTTTTTATTATTAAATGTAATTTTCTACCCAAGGCGTTTTTCGTTTTAAAACACTTTGAATAATTAATAATAGCTTG
>JBAUEV010000175.1:0-2710 GCA_049678805.1 Gammaproteobacteria bacterium | reverse complement strand
CGTGTGGGTGTCGTTTTCAGACAAAACTGCATCCTGCGACCCCGTATCGAGTACGGGGCAGAATACATCCCAGTATTCTATGATCTTCAAACGGTACCCCGACGGCATTTTTACCCAACGATTTTACTAAGGCGGGATAGAAAAATTTTTGTCGTGTAGAGAGCATGATAAACTAATTACAACAAAAACGGTTCCATGGAAAAGCAAAATGGGCACATTTTGGAAAAAATTAAGTGTATTTTGGCAATATCTTTTACCCCAACACGCTTTATCTCGCCTAGTAGGTAAAGCGGCTAAGTGCCGTTGCCCATGGTTTAAAAACCTATTTATCAATTGGTTTATTCGGCGTTATCAGGTGAATATGCAGGATGCCGTAGAACCTAATCCAGAAAATTACCCTGATTTTAATAGTTTTTTTGTGCGCGCTTTACGTGCAGATGTTAGACCCTTAGCGGCAGATGAAAATCATGTTATTTGTCCAGTGGATGGTTGTATTAGTCAAATTGGCATTATTCATGAAGAAACTTTATTGCAAGCAAAAAACCATCATTATTCCTTATCGGCACTATTGGGTGGCAATCCAAAAAAAGCTACTCTTTTTCGCCAAGGTAGTTTCGCTACGTTGTATTTAGCTCCCAAAGATTATCATCGAGTACATATGCCATTCACTGGGCAATTGACTGAAATGTTCTACGTTCCAGGACGATTATTTTCCGTCAACCCAGTAACAACAGAGTATGTGCCTGATTTATTTGCTCGCAATGAACGGGTTGTGTGTTTGTTTGATACACAAATAGGACCTATGGCAGTCATCATGGTGGGTGCGATGATCGTTGCTAGCATTGAAACGGTTTGGGGGGGCACGATTACACCCTCTACTGGACGCATTGTACAACATTGGGATTACCGCAATAATGAACTTATCGAATTACCACGTGGCGCAGAATTAGGCCGTTTCAAATTAGGCTCTACTGTAATTGTGTTATTTAGCGCCAATCGAATACGATGGTTAGCTCAATTACAAGCAGAGACAACAGTGCGTATGGGGCAAAGTTTTGCTTCTGTCTTACTGTAAGAGGTTGAAGTCGTTTTTAACTAAGCAAATTTAGGATGGTTATTGTGCAAAACGAATATTCTTTTGTGAGAAGTAAAAAATTAGGCATTTTCGCTATCGTAATGATGAATGTTATTGCTATAGATAGTTTACGCAGTTTGCCTTTTAGCGCGGTATATGGTTTTTCTTTAGTGTTTTATTATTCATTGGCTTCTCTGGTATTTTTTATTCCTATCGCTTTAGTTTCCGCCGAATTAGCTACAGGTTGTTCCAGCCGCGGCGGGATTTATCTTTGGGTGCGAGAAGCGTTTGGTGAGCGCTGGGGATTTCTAACCATCTGGCTGCAATGGATTTATAACGTGGTATGGTACCCCACAATCCTAGCCTTCATTGCCGGGGCCTTGGCGTATTTAATTAATCCTGCATTAACAAATAACAAGATTTACATGTTATCTGCGATTTTATTGCTATTTTGGTTCGCCACTCTCATTAATTGTTTCGGTATGCGTTGGTCAAGCTTGGTAAGCACTTTAGGCGCATTAGTAGGCACCCTCATGCCTATGTTATTAATTATCGTTTTAGGTACTTTATGGTTTTATCAGGGTAAACCATTACAAATTACTTTTACTCATCAAGCGTTCTGGCCCGTTTTAAGTAACCTAAATAATTTATCGTTTTTAATCGCCGTATTATTTGGCTTAATTGGCGTGGAAATGTCCGCTGTACACGCGGATGAAGTTCATAATCCAGATAAAACTTATCCGCTGGCTATTTTTTATTCTTGTTTATTAATAATTTTCAGTTTGGTATTCGCCTCATTGGCTATTGCCATCGTGGTGCCACAAAAACAATTGAATTTAATCACCGATTTAATCGCCGCATTTATGATTTTTTTCAATGCTTATCACATGCTTTGGATGAAACCTATCATTACGTTGTTGATTATTATAGGCGGTATGAGTGGAGTTGCCGCTTGGGTAATTGGTCCAACCAAAGGATTGGTAGTTGCCGCACAAGAAGGCAGTGCACCTGCGTGGTTTGGAAAAGTAAGTCGCAGTGGTGTGCCACTAAATTTATTATTATTACAGGCAATTATTTTAACGTTATTGTGTACCGTATTTTTATTATTACCTAGTGTGAGTAGTTCTTATTGGGTACTAACTGCTATCACCGCACAATTAGCCTTATTCGTTTATATTCTGATGTTTGCTGCTGTGATTCGTTTGCGATACAAAAAACGTCAAACACAACCGGCTTATAAAATTCCCGGGGGTCGTTGGGTAGTGTGGTTAGTGGCTGGCATTGGTATATTAAGTTGCCTAGCCGCAATTGGGTTAGGCTTTATACCACCCACGCAAATTAAAGTAGGTAGTATTCTACGTTATGAAACAATTTTAGTTGTTGGAATATTGGCGCTCTGCGCCCCACCTTTTATTATTCAAGCCATTAATAAATTTTTACCACAACGATTAGTAAATTCTACAGAAACAAAATAATTTTAAAAATTTATTAGACTTCTTTCCAAACCTTGGGAAACGAGCCAAGATCGAAGAAAAAATGAGTGAGGAACCGGAGTTGACATGGTAGTCAATGAGGATTCCGAGCGAATTTTTTCATAGAGATTGGCCATTTATCAAGTTTTGGAAAGAAGTCTAC
>JBAUEV010000174.1:0-6303 GCA_049678805.1 Gammaproteobacteria bacterium | reverse complement strand
TAGATACTAGGATTATATATACAAATAACCTTACTCAACTCATTCAAAAATTAAAAGAATATTTTATTAAAAAAAATTACATTTGCATGGGGTCTGATAACGAAAAAATAATTCCCAACCCATCATTTGTAATCACCGATGACTCAATAGATGATCTTATCGCTGCGATTAAAGAAATTGCAAATTTAAACTTTAACAAGTTTATTACTGAAAGTGATCTCTTAATTGATAAAGCTAATCAACAAATCCCTCAAATCTTTCAAGAGTACAAAAAGTTATTATCTATAGATTCACTAATAGAGTACCACTTGCCAAATAGAGACCTACTAAATAAAAAAGAAAAAAAGTTGTTATCACAATTAAATTCTGACGACGACGCCATAAAATTGATAGAAAAATCTGGATTTATTGATAGAACAGGTCAGATAATAGAACCTAAAGAAGAATTATCGCTCTACCAAAAACAAGCAGCTTATGTGGGATATGTTTATTTCAACGAGCGCTTGAATCAAAAAAATGAACCGAATGAGCAACTTAGAAAATATAAAGCACACTTAAAGAAAATCATAGAAGAAAGATATATAAAACCAAAATTAGAAAATCACATAAAGAATTCTACTTTTAAGGACATTATTAAGAATGCTTTTTTGCTTGAATATAAAAATAATGGCCAAAAACAAGGTGCCAAACGTGGGCAGTTGGAATTGTTGGCTATTAATCGTTACGATGAGGCAGTACAAAATCCTGATAAAAGAATTGACAAATTAGTAAAAAATCTAATAGGTTGCCGTTCAATGCTGCAAAACACACTTATGATAACGGCTGAACTTAAAAATTTTACAACTTCTTTTAACCCTAAAAATTATGATCCTGATAAAGTTCTTCGCACACTCATGCAAGCTATCAACCTTTTAGCAGGTCTAGATACTCTAAAACCACATATAGACGAAATAAGGAAACACCAAACTTGCCTAGACCCAAAAGATGCCTGCTCTAAAACTTATGATAAGAATTCTTCAGTTTGTAAGGAACTCACTGAAAACACAAAAAAGCCTCCCACAAACGGAAATGTTCTTGAAGATATGAAAAGAGGTCAAGCAGACATAGGAAAATATATTTATAATGGGGATTTAGAATCTATTGAAACTGTCAAAGAAAGATTAAGAGACACTCAACAGCAAGCTATAGGTAAGAGAAAATCCCCTGATGAAAGATTAATTACTTATGTAGCAGAAAAAGCTCACCAAGGTGATTTTTTAGCAGGTGGTGCAAGTACCATAACAAAGTACGTGAACTTAGGTAACCCTAATTATCCTATTTATCTAGATGGTGAAATCGGTAAAATAAAAATATCAGCAACTTCAAATGGCTCATTTAAAATTGATGTCAGTTACCTGTTTAATACATATAAGGTCTTAAATTTTTCCAACGCGAAAAATTCAGTAAAGGAAATTGGTAACATTTTTCAGCAAGTTACTGGCGTTGCAACAAAAGATGGTCGAAATAGTCTCGATAAGAATCCTCCTCCCTATTTGACTATAGAAAACTCTTTTGAAGTTTTTATCAATCCAAACACAAATGAAGCTACGCATAAGGTTTTAACAGAGAAACGGATTATTCATCAAGATATTGATATTGATGGAAAGAAGCTTAGCAAACGAGTTCCATGGATTAAGAAGCCCGACCACAGGAAGTTGAAGCTTCATCATCTGCGGGAACTCAAGCCGAAGCAGTTGATGCAAGCAAAAAAAATTCTGATGATAGAAAATTCTACACATTGCTTACATTTCTTGGTGTTACCCCGCTTATTCAACTTGCGTTAATTGCTGCGTTTTTTATACCTGTAGTGGGCCCAATCATTTCTGGACTAGGATTTTTTTCGTTTCTAATAGCAGGGGGTACAGGTGTCGGTGCTGGAATTTTATATTATTTTTTCAGTAAACCTCCTCCTGATAAAATTGAGTCTCCTGCAAGCGAAGTGGCGCAGCCAGAAAAACCGGTCACTCAAACGCCTGCTCCTGCAAGTACGTATGATGAAACATCTCAAAAACTAGAAAAGGCCAAGGATGCCAATTTAACTATTGCCCTATCTGCGATGATTGATTATCTTGATAAAAATCCAAATCCTAATGCTCCTAAAAAACAGATGACACTACCCGAGCTAATGGAGAAATTGACTACAATATTAAATGGCTACTCAGCAGAAGAGCTAATAAATAAATATTTAGCACTTGGGAACCCCGCTCAAGTAAAAGAATTTGCAGAGAATGTAGTTGCTCATATAAAAAATGAAACAACACGTGAGGAGTGTAAAAATTTAGAAAATTTAGAAAATTTAGTAAATGAAGCCAACCGGTTGCCAAAGGAATCTTTAAACCCGCTGGATTCGGGTACAGGTGACGTTGTAACACAAGAATCCCTTCCTGAAAATGAAGCTTCTTCTAAAAATGCTAATCAAGGTGTGTATGAGTCTGGTTATAATCCAAGAACTGGTGTATCTGTAACCTCCTAAAATATCTTTTATACTAAAATACAATTTTCTTGATACATTTAGGAGAATCTTATGTGGGACATGCCTTTAGAGTTGCTACTCGATGTTAGCAAAATTGAACAGAAATCTTTAGAATATTTTAATGAATTGCCACGAAATAATAAGTTACGTTCTCTCTATATAAAGCATTTAAGTATTCGTAATTTACAGGTGGTTTTTAAATTTAGTTATAAAGATAAAGAATTTAAAGCACTGTGCGAAAGTAATGAGCTTTCTGAAAGCTGGCAAGCGCAACTGGTTAAGCGTGTTGGCAAGTTTGCTGTTTTGCAGCCAGCCAATATTTCCCTCTTCTCTGCACTTATCGGTTATTTTCTTTATGACCGTTATAAACGTTGTTTAGGTGAGTTCAATAACGAAATAACCACCATGGGTAATAAATTATTATATGAAGCCTGTAAAACTAATATTTTTGTTGCTTTAAGATCTTACCTTGATGTGTTTACGCAACAATTAAAAAAAGGTATTTTTGATGAGAATGAGTTAAAAATTTGTCTTAAAATTGCAGAAAATATCGCTATCCTGCATTTGACACCCGGTTGCCTTGAAGCGGCACATTTTTATTTGAAAATCGGCTGTTCTACTCAAGGCAAGAACTCACCCTTTCCTATGGGTTTCGATAATAAGATATATTTTATTCAAGCTCTTGCAAACCTTTTTATGGCAGAAAAATTAGCAGAAACACCCGAATCGGTACGCGCATTCAATAATGCCTGGCCTGAAAAAACTTTTAATGAAGTATATGGGCATTCTTACAAAAGCTGGGAAAATGCTCGATTTAGCTTAAAAGATAAATACTGCTTAAATCTTGATGAATATGAAATGGCCAGAAGGATTGCGACGAGTAAGCTTAAAAATTACTTCCCTCAACTCTCGCCTTTTAGCAATGAATTAGCTACCGAAAATAGTGGTCAATTTGAACAAAGTTTATCTACCTTTAGTCCATAAAAGAAGGGGAAATCAAGCAGCCTTGATATCGAAAAAAAACTACATTTTGCTTGACGTTCGTTCTTACTAATAAGCTTTTTGTTTATTCACAGCAACTCGATACAACCAAACGCATACGGCGAAAATAATGACAGCGCCAATAAGATTACCCCAAGGTGCAAAACGGCTAGAAACAAGCTGTAATATGCTTGAGCTACCTGCAATAACAAACGGTATGGCCAATAACACGCCCATTAATGACGAACCCGCTACTAAACCACATGCTGCTAGTAGGCCATGTTGTTGCGCTTCATCACTTTTTTCAGCTTGGGCTGTTTTAACTGCTTGACGCTTTTCACGCGTTCTACTGACGAGATAACTCGCTAAGCCGCCAATCGCTACGGGAGTAATTAAATCCGGCGGTAAATAAATACCAAGTCCTACTGCTAATACGGGTAATCGTAAATTTTTGGTTTTACAGTATTCATCAATAAAAATGCAGACAATGCCTATTCCAACCCCACTGATTAATAATTTCCACGGCAGATTGTGGCCTAATGCGCCATTGGCAATCGCAGCGATCAAGCCTGCTTGCGGTGCAGGCAACATCTGTGCCGCGTTCATTCCGGGGTGTGGGAAAATACCCCCCATACCATACGCTTTAAATAATAATTCTAATACTGGCCCAATCACGAATGAAGAAGCAAACACGCCTACCAACATCATCACTTGTTGCTTCCACGGTGTTGCCCCCACCATTTGTCCTGCTTTAAGGTCTTGAATATTCTCATTGGTGATAACCGTGGCAAAACCCACGACAGATAACACAAATATCACAATAGCGAGCACACTCTTCTGATGCCAAACAACGGAAAAGTTTACTTGTAAACCAAACAGTGGAATCAATAGCAATGATAATAACAAGACATTAATAATCATCAGACCGGATATGGGCGTATTAGTAGAACCTATCAACCCAACTAAGTAACCTGCTAATAAAGATGAGATAAATCCTAACGCTACAATATAGGCAATACTGATGAACGCGATACTCCATACTAAACCACTGCTAAGCGTAAGCCCCAATCCCTGTATTAAAAAAACTATGAGGAATAATAGGGCTAGCAAGCATAAACCAAAACCCCATAAGACATAACTCATGCGCATATCGGTTTCGGTACGAGGAATGGTACCTGCACCTTGGTTACGTTTGGTTTTCATTGTATCCATTGCGAGTTGCATGCCTTTTACCATCGGTTTAATAAGTGTAAAAATGGTCCAAATACCAGCAATGAGCATGGTGCCAACGCCAATATAGCGAATGTAATGGTTCCATAACGTCATAACCATGTTTTCGTTACCGGATACCGCCGGAACACCATACACCCAACTCAGTATCGGCACACCAATAACCCAGCCTATTAGCGTACCGAGTAACATTGCCATTCCCGCTTGAATGCCAACAATGTAACCCGCGCCAATTAACGCGGGATTGAATCCTAAGCTAATTCCCATCAATGTGTTGCCGCTTTTTATCCACAGCGGCAAATGATCGGCCGCTATATTAAATCCGCTTTGAAATAACTCAATAATTCCACCAATAACACCACCTTGTATTAAACGTTTCATATTGCCGGCTTTTGAGGCGCTGGCTTTCATAACAGTGCCGATCGCAGTACCTTCCGGAAAAGTGAGGGTTTTTAGCCCTAATAATACTCGGCGTAATGGTACAGAAAACAGCACACCGAGAGTTCCACCTAACAACATCAACAATGCGCTTTGCCAAAAGTTAAAGCTTTGCCAATAGCCAATCATAATTAAGGCGGGCATTACAAATGCCGCGGCACTTGCCAAGCCTTCTCCCGCTGATGCTGCAGTTTGCACAAGATTGGTTTCCAAAATACTAGAGCTTCTAAAAAACCTAAAAATCCCCATCGAAATTACCGCAGCAGGAATTGACGCAGCAACAGTTTTACCTACTTTCAATGCAAGATAGGCATTCGCTGCACCTAGAACGATGGCAAGTAAAATCGAAAGCACGATGGCTTTAAAAGTGATCTCAGTGACTTGTGTGCTGTCAGCGCCTAATGGTTGCGCAAAACGCGGTGGTTGTGTGCTCATTAAGAAACCCCCTTACTTTTGTTGCTGCAAGAAACTCGATACATCCAAATACAAAGCGCTAGCGTGACTAATACGCTAAAAATGTTAACTAGGGAAGCAAAACGGTTAGAAACTAAGGATAGTACGTCGGTACTACCACTGATAACAAAAGGAATCGCAAGCACTACGCCCATCAAAGCAGCGCCAGCGACTAAACCACATGCTAATAAAACACCCTGTTGTGAATTTTCTTCGGTGGTACTTCGTTCTGCAGCAATTTGAGATTTTTTTCGCTGTTGACGGGTACGATGTACCAAAAAACTTACTATTCCGCCAATTACGGTGGGAATAATCACCTCTGGGGGTAAATAAATCCCTAAACCAATGGCTAAAATTGCAACGCGATAACCTTTCTTTTTAGCTATCTCATCCAATACAATCCCTACCACAGCAATCGCCATGCCAACGCTGATGTCGCCCCAACGTAGGGTGCTATCAAAAACGCCACGTGCTACTGTGGCCATTAGTCCTGCTTGTGGTGCTGAAAGCATTTGTTTAGGGTCCATCCCTGCATGTGGGTATACACCACCCATTCCATAGGCATTTAGTAATAAGTTTAACACTGGAGCTACCACCAATGAAGATACTATCACTCCCAAAATCATCATAAACTGCTGTTTCCAGGGCGTAGCACCAATCATTTGCCCTGCTTTTAGGTCTTGCAAATT
>JBAUEV010000173.1:0-2455 GCA_049678805.1 Gammaproteobacteria bacterium | reverse complement strand
AAATTTGTAGTTAAAACGATCTTGCAGATTTTTTCGAGTATCCAATGCCGCTAAATGCGCTTGCACTATAATACCAAACGGGTTCTGGGTTTCCTCAAGTAGTTGTTGTTGATGACGGTAATCCAGTAATTTTGTAGTAAAGAAGCGAAAGGTTAATATTTCCGTATTATTCACATAGGTTTGATAGCTTTGAGGCCGCCACGAGGGTTGGTCATCCGCTAATACCGCCAGAGTGATAATAGGTTTTTTATACCGATCAAACAGGCGGTAATAATAAATGAATAAGCGTTCGGGAAATGCTGCTTCACGCTCAGCCTGTATTTCGATATGAATAAGCAGCCATTGTTCTCCACCTTGACGCAAGTAGACTCGCATCAGCTTATCCACAAAACGTTTGCCTATCATCGCTTGGGTGGTAATGGCTTGAAGTTCCTTGTCCAGATTCTCATATCCTTTAGACCAGTCAATAGCCTCAAAGAGTTTAGGATAGAAGAAGGCTATAAATTCTGGAAAGTAGGCGTCGAGGATGTCTTTCCAACCGTTATCGTATTGCGATGCCGGCAGTCGATTTTCATTGATTGTATTTTGAGTGCTCATACAGTTTCTCAGTCCATTTTGGTGTTATAGGTGGTACTGAGTTTGTCAAAGATTTAAAAAAAACAACATACAGGGTTTTCTGGTTTGGTCGGAAGAATTTAATCGCCGTTAGACTCTTTCCCAAGCAAAACTTATTACGTCTGCTATTGAGGGTGCATTAGCTACCAACTGGATCAGACGATCAATGCCTAATGCTACACCCGCACAATCAGGAAAACCTTGACGTAATGCAGCTAATAATTTTTCGTCAACAGGGAGCGTAGGATAGCCTCGCTGTTGTCGCATCTGAATATCTCGTTTAAATCGTTCCTGTTGTTCTGTTGCATCACTTAATTCATGATACCCATTCGCTAATTCGATGCTACGAAAATACACTTCAAAACGCTCGGCAACAGGAGGTTGTTCGGCACGAATCCGCGCTAAAGCGGCTTGTGAAGTAGGATAATCATAAATAAATATGGGGCGTTCGTGGCTAAGTCGGGGTTCGATATAATGCGTCATCAACAAATTCAGCCAATCATCACGATTCAATGCTTGCAAATCAGTCAAACCATCCAAATGATGTTGAATAGCACAATTTTGTAATGTAGTTAAATCACTGCCATGAGGGTCTAACGATAAATAATGTTTAAACAATTCAGCATAACTGAAGCGAATGGCGGATGGCGTTTTTAATACCAAATGTAATAAATCATCCATTTCATCCATTAAATCGTGGTGATTAAATCCTGGGCGATACCATTCAAGCATAGTGAATTCAGGGTTATGCAGATGTCCATTCGGTTCGTGACGAAATGCTTTGCTTAATTGGTAGATAGCACCACTGCCATTAGCAAGCAGACGTTTCATTGCAAATTCGGGCGAGGTTTGCAAATAATAGGTTCGATTATCAAATTGATAACAGGTGGTAAAACTATCAATGTAAAGATCAGTAGCAGTGCTATGACATAACAGGGGTGTTTCTACTTCTAATACTCCACGCTCGGCAAAAAACGCACGAATTTTCGCAAATATAGAAGCGCGTAATTGCAAATTCGCTAATGTAGCAGTTGGCTGCCAAAAATCACTCATTCTTTAGCGCGTGAGATATATTGACCAGTGCGAGTATCTACCTTGATTAAATCGCCGACATTGATAAACAAGGGTACACGCACCACTGCACCCGTTTCCAAAGTAGCAGGCTTGGTACCTCCACTAACAGTATCGCCTTTTAAACCAGGATCGGTTTCCACTATCTTTAACACTACAGAATTCGGTGGGGTAACGTTTAAAGGATGACCGTTATACATCAAAACGGCACAAATATCTTGCTCTTTAAGCCATTGTTTTGCATCGCCGACTGCTGCGGCACTGGCCACGTGTTGTTCATAGGTATCAACTACCATGAAATGTAAAAATTCCCCATCATTATAGAGGTATTGCATTTCCACTTCGCTAATATCAGCGCTTGGTAAAGTGTCACCTGAAGTAAAAGTTTTTTCCAATACCCGGCCATTTATAAGGTTACGATATTTGACTCGATTGAACGCCCGACCTTTACCAGGTTTAACAAATTGGTTCTCGATGATGCTGCACGGATCCCCGTCAATCATGACTTTAAGACCGCTTCTGAACTCGTTAGTGCTATAAGTTGGCATGAATTCCCCACCTAAAAAATAATCTTATGTATTTTATCGCCATCCTATTACAATGGCGTAAGCTAAAAAAATCTAACCATCCATTTTATGTTGAATATGATTACATTGCCACATTCGTTTTCTGGTTGGCAAGGCCTATGCCTTCCCTGCTGTTTGCCAAGGGAGCTGTTGTCGACCGTCGATTTCAGGGATGAAATCGACGAGCGTACAAGGATGTATTC
>JBAUEV010000172.1:0-18203 GCA_049678805.1 Gammaproteobacteria bacterium | reverse complement strand
CTTAAACTTTAAGGTTATGGACATAAGCTAGGCGAATAGGATGTAACCTTATTCAAAGAATAGGATAGAATGTCGAGAAGGAATGAAAAGGTAAGTAAAACACCACCGGCATGGCAATACTCGAAAGCCGTCATTGCGAGGAGCGAAGCGACGCGGCAATCCAGATTTTTTTACAATAACCCTTCTACAAATTCCACCTTTTTGGATTTATATTTTTAATAAGAGCCAATTTTTTTGAGCAAATCTTTTAGAAATAGAAGAACCTGGATTGCCGCGTCGCTTCGCTCCTCGCAATGACGGCTTTCGAGTATTGCCATGTCGTTAGCCTTTTTTTCGTTCTTCCATATCATTGTTAACAAGCCAATTTATGCAACAACGCCGATCAAGTCGCGGGGTTTCGATTATTTTTTATTTTAGAGTAATTATAGAATACCGATTTACCGGACACTACTGAGCCTTCGCTGGCATGACAAGATCTTATTTAATTAGACATATGTGTAATATGAAGTTCAGATTATTACACATTAATACCGTAATACGACATTATCTTCACCCAATTGTTCGGCCAATGTTTTTAGTAAATTATCATCTGGGCGAATATACCATTCTTCCGGCAATATTAATCGTGCTTTAGCATTATCGCGCTGATAATCAATGCATACGACGCAACGTCCGCCACGAAATGGCATGAGCAATTGTTTTAATTGTGCTGAGAAATTAGTTATTAAGTGCTTTGCATTTAGTTGTAATAGTAATCCTTTTGCAAAATATTCACGCGCTTGTTGCCAATTTAAAAGACGCCGACCACTTAAGCGGTAACTACCTGTAAATTCATCTGTTGCAACTTCGCCTTCCACTACTAATAACTGATCTTTAACTAATAATTCTCGCGATTGGGCATAAACTTCAGAAAATACCGCCAATTCAATTCTTGCAGTACGATCATCCAAAGTTAAAAATGCAATGCGGTTACCTGAGCGGGTATTAAGCGTTTTTATCGCCACTACAAAACCTGCGACTATCACGGTTTGATTGCGCTCTGGTTTTAAATCAACAATGCGTGCTGTAATAAATTGTTTTAATTCATTTTCATAACGCGTAATCGGATGGCCACTTAGATATAACCCTAAGGTTTCCTTTTCACCCAAAAGACGTTCTTGTTCAGTCCAAGGTTTAACTGTTACCGGTGCTAAGCATTGTTGCGCATCCTGTTGTACTAATACCGTGCCAAATAGATCAACTTGCCCCACATTGCTTTGTCGTGCTTGCTGTTCGGCAGCTTGTAACGCTTTATCCAAAGACGCCATTAATGTCGCACGTTCAACATTAAAGCTATCCATCGCACCGGCACGAATTAAAGACTCTAATACACGGCGATTCACTTTACGTCCATCTAAACGGTGACAAAATTCAAACAAATCACAAAATGTCCCATTTTTTTGCCGCTCCAGAATGATCTGTTCAACTGCTGCTGCACCTACGCCTTTGATCGCCCCTAAACCATAAACAATTTCTCCTTGGGGAGTTACAGTGAATTTATACACACTGCAATTAATATCCGGCGACAATAATTTTAAACCCAATTGCTTGCATTCTTCGATAAAAATGACGACTTTGTCAGTGTGATCCATATCTGATGATAATACTGCTGCCATAAATTCTGCGGGGTAATGGGCTTTTAACCAGGCGGTTTGATAAGTGATTAACGCATAAGCGGCCGAATGTGATTTGTTAAACCCATAACCAGAAAATTTTTCCATTAAATCGAAAATATGTTCGGCAACATCGGGTTTTACTCCGCGTTGTTTAGCACCTGCCACAAAAATTGCACGCTGTTTTGCCATTTCTTCTGGCATTTTTTTCCCCATTGCACGTCGCAATAAATCGGCTTTACCTAATGAATAGCCTGCTAATACTTGTGCAATTTGCATCACCTGTTCTTGATATAACATCACCCCATAAGTAGGGCGTAGAATCGGTTCTAACGCAGGATGTGGGTAAATTACTGCTGCACGACCATGTTTACGATTGATAAAGTCATCCATCATGCCGGATTGTAATGGTCCTGGTCGAAACATCGCGCCTAAGTCTACAATTTCATTAAAACAATTAGGCTGTAAACGGCGAATTAAATCCTTCATGCCGCGTGATTCAAACTGGAATATCGCTGCAGTGCGACAAGCACATAACAATTCAAATGTTTTCTTATCATCCAGTGGTAACTGGATAATATCTAGCAGCACTTCATTATTTTGTTGCCGCTTTTGATTGATGGTTTGTACCGCCCAATCAATAATGGTAAGTGTACGTAATCCTAAAAAATCAAATTTCACTAAACCAATGGCTTCGACATCGTCCTTATCAAATTGGGTTACAATGTGGCTGCTTCCTTCTTCACAATACAATGGGGTGAAATCCGTTAACACCGAAGGCGCAATCACCACACCGCCCGCATGTTTTCCAGCATTGCGCGTAATCCCTTCCAGTTTCTTCGCTAAATCAATCAGCGTTTTGACTTCTTCCTCTTCTTGATAACGTTTTAATAATTGTTCATCTTGTTGTAAGGCTTTTTTCAGCGTCATGCCTAATTCAAATGGAATGAGTTTAGCGATTTTGTCTACAAATCCATACGGATAACCCAGCACTCGTCCCACATCTCGCACCACAGCACGTGCTGCCATCGTGCCATAAGTAATAATTTGGGCGACACTTTCACGACCATATTTTTGCGCCACGTATTCAATTACTCGATCACGGCCTTCCATACAAAAATCAATATCGAAATCAGGCATGGAAACCCGTTCTGGATTGAGAAAACGCTCAAACAGTAGTTCATGGGTAATAGGATCAAGATCGGTAATACCTAATGCATAAGCCACCAATGAACCAACTCCAGAACCACGCCCAGGCCCTACTGGAATATGCTGATCTTTTGCCCAACGAATAAAATCAGCCACAATTAAAAAATAACCAGGAAATCCCATGCGTTTAATGATGTCCAATTCCATGTGCAAGCGTTCTTTATAGATTTGCTGTTGGTTGTTGCCGTTGGGGTCGTAAACTTTGAGAAGATGGGTTAATCGCTGGGTTAATCCTTGTTGCGCTGCATTATCAAAATAGTTATCAATGGTCATGCCGGCAGGTACGGGAAAATTCGGTAAGAACGGCTGGTCTAAGGTAAGTTCTAAATTGCAACGCTTAGCAATTTCCACACTGTTTTGCAGGGCTTCAGGAATATCAGCAAATAATTCTTCCATTTCCTGTGGCGTGCGCAAATATTGTTGCTGACTATAACGCTTTGGACGCTTGGCATCATTTAAAGTGTAACTTTCTTGAATGCAAACTCGTGCCTCGTGGGCTTCAAAATCATCGGTTGCAAGAAAACGAACATCATTGGTGGCAACAACTGGCACTTGATGTTGCTGCGCCAAATCCAAGGCTGCTTGCAGATAATCTTCTTCAAATTCGCGGCCAGTACGTTGCAATTCCAAATAAAAACGATTAGGAAACCACTGACAATATTCGGTGAGCCGTTGCGCAGCCAATGTTGGATTATGCGTCAACAATGCTTGACCTATATCCCCTTCACGACCACCTGACAGTGCAATGAGTCCATCTGTCGTTCCTGTTAACCAAGCTTTATGAATTAACGGTACCCCTTGCGTTTGCCCTTCTAAATAGGCGCGAGAAATCAGTCGAGTAAGGTTACGATAACCGTGTTGGTTCTGGCATAACAATAACAGGTGATAAGGTGATTGCCCGGGATGTTCATGGGGTAGTTGAAGATCAACGCCGATTATGGGCTTAAGACCAGCGGCTATGCCAGCCTGATAAAATTTAACCATTGCAAATAAATTGCACTGATCCGTCATCGCGACAGCAGGCATGCCCGTTTGCAGCACACTTTCCATTAGCGACTCGATAGTAATTAGCCCATCTCGAATGGAATATTCAGTATGCAAATGCAGGTGGATAAATTGCGGCGCCATAATCCTAACTATTTTGAACAAATAGTGATTCCAGAGCAAGTAATTTGGTCGATCTTGCGATATTCACGCGATGTCGCACAGAGATTAAAGTGCAGTAAAGCATTGAAGATCCTCCTTGTTCCCTCCCCCTTCAAGGGGGAGGGAATTATTTGGCAACTCATGGCAGAGGGACTTATTATTACCCTATTCTTACCGGCTTAAAAGAGCGCCGATGAATAAGACTAGGGCCTAATCGTCCTAATGCCTCTAAATGTTCAGGAGTAGCGTAGCCCTTGTGTTGCGCAAAACCATAGCCAGGAAATTGCTGATCTAAAATTAGCATTTCACGATCGCGGGTTACTTTAGCTAGGATAGATGCAGCACTGATAACCGCAACTCGCTCATCACCACGGACAATCGCTTCATGAGAACAAGTTAATTCAGGGCAATGGGTTCCATCAACTTGCACATGATCGGGTTGAATCGGCAAAGCTACTATTGCCCGCTGCATCGCTAACAAAGTGGCTTGAAAAATATTTAAGGTATCAATTTCCGCAACTTCGGCACGACCAATAGCATAGGCCAAGCATTGTTTTATAATCCTTGCAAATAAAGTTTCACGTTGTTTAGGGGTTAATGTTTTAGAATCCGCTACACCTTGTATATGCATACGAGGTTTAAAAATTACCGCTGCTGCGATTACAGGTCCTGCTAATGGTCCACGCCCAGCTTCATCTACACCTGCCACGTGTCTTATTGTTGTTGTCATTTATGACTTCCTTTAAAATAATCGAAACCCCGCGGCATTAACGGCAAAACCCTCGAAACCCCGCGGCACCGACCGCAAAATATTCGAAACCCCGCGGCACCGACCGCGGGGTCCATTATATTCCACGGCAGCACAAAATAGATTGTGGTGGGTCCAAGTGAAAGAAAGTTAAGCAACCGAGAACGAATGCTATTTAAAACTTCTTGTCACTGCCGCCGATAATCAACATCTTCAAAATACGTTTGATTTCAGCTGCGATCTACTTTGGTTTAGGTTGTACTATCCCATTATGATCTTAACACAGGCATCGATACTACTTGGGGCTTTTCTGCCTTAGGTGTGGGTAGAGTTTCAGAAATCATTTTCATCTCATCATAAATTGTTCTAATTTTATTCGGTTTTGGTTTATCAATATGAGAAGTAGAAGGCTCTTCGTTTCCCGAATGTGTTTCATATTTTGTCTTTATTATATCAAATGCCTTATTAAAACAATCCAGCACGACTTCATAATTACTTTTTTCCGTTAGCTTTTTTAAAACCCCTCGTAATTCTTTAATATTATCCGTTTCATTATAATTATAAAAAAAAATACTTTTGTTGTTAGAATTGATCTTTTCTGCCTCCGCTTTTAACGTTAGTAAATAATTTTTCGCAAACAATAAAGGTGATATAAAAAGTTCATGCATGTCATTAGGTAATTGGATAAGTTTTCCAATGCCAATTTTCTGGTTTTCTTTTGGAAGCTCTAAGTCTTGATGTATCTTATAAAGAGTCAGCTCTTTGAGACGGGGAGCCGTATAAACTCCTTTTTTTTGGCCTATTAACTTGGCTTTTTTTGAGGGGTCAGGTTCTCTCAAAATATTTTTGTTGTACTCAAGTGCCACCATAATTCCTATATAAGCCTGCTCTCCATTATCATCATCATCAAACAGTTTCCCAACTGAATCAAAACAAGTCAGTGTGGTGTTAGTCTTTAGGGTCTCTGCTATCGCTATCGCTCCTGGATTGCCAATTTGATTTTCATACATAAAAAAGCTGGTTAGCGTGGAGTTAATCTTTAAACTTTCTGCTATCGCTATCGCTCCTTCGGCGCCAATTTTGTTCGCACCTAAATTAAGTGTGGTCAACGTGGAGTTAATCTTTAAGCTTTCTGCTATTGCTATCGCTCCTTCGGCGTCAATTTCGTTCAAGGATAAATTAAGCGTAGTAAGCGTGGTGTTATTTTTTAAGGCTTCAGCAAGTTGTCTGATATCGCCATTTTCAAGGTTTTTCTCACGTATGTCTAATTCAGTAAGCGTAGTATCATTATCACGTAAACGCTGCAGAATTATAGAATCGATCGGCATGGTTTTTTATCCTCTTCCCCTATTTTTGATTTTGTACATATTAGCGCGACTGTAATGTGCGAAGCACTAACTCACCCAGATTTTCTGCTGGTTCATTAGCCAATTGCGCGCGAATAGTATTTAAACCCGCCTGCTTTTGCTTCCGATAATCAACATCTTCTAAAATACGTTTGATTTCAGCTGCGATCTGCTTTGGTTTAGCACGATGTTGAATAAATTCTTGGGCTACCATTGCTTCGGCAACAATATTGCATAAACCAATATACGGTGTACGTACTAAAAATGCAGCTAAAAATGCACTGAAAAAAGCCATTTTATAAACAATTGCCATTGGTATACCCAGCAAAGCCGCTTCCAAAGTTGCAGTGCCAGAAGTAATCATCGCTGCATCACACAGTTGTAACACATCGTAGGTATGCCCTTGAATAACGCAGATAGGCAAAGTCGGATGTTTTTTAAGGTAAGGGGCAAGATCGTCTGGTGTCAAGGAAGGTGCTAAAGGTAATAAAAATTGTACCCGTGGTTGCTGTTGCATTATTAATTCCGCAGCACGCAATAATAGCGGAAAAACATGTTTTAACTCATTTTTGCGACTTCCAGGCAATATACCAACCGTTAGCCGCGCAGCATCCACTTGCCAACGTTGTCGTGCTTCAGCAATGGATAGACTCGTTTTAACATGTTCCAGCAATGGATTGCCTACGTAAGCCGCCGCAATTCCTGCTTGCTGATAAAACTTTTTTTCAAACGGCAAAATCACTGCCATTTGATCGACATAACGTTGAATGATTTTGATACGTCCACGTCGCCATGCCCAAAGTTGAGGGCTAATGTAATAAAACACCTTACAGCCAGCCTGTTTAGCAATTTTTGCAATGCGTAAATTGAACCCTGGATAATCAACTAATATAACCATTGCTGGCGGCTGTTGTTGCAAAATAGTGCGCACGCGTTTGTAGGCATTATAAATATCGCGAAAATGATGCACAATTTCCGTAGCGCCTACTACCGCCAAACGAGCACAATCAAAGAAAATTTCTGCGCCTGCGGCGCGCATATTTTGTCCACCAATGCCGAAAAATTCCCATTGTGGTGCAATATGATGTACTTCTTGAATTAATTTGGCAGCATGCAAATCGCCCGAAATTTCGCCAGCAATAATTAAAATATGTTGTTTATTTTTCATACGTGGCGGCAGCATTAGCGAAATGTGCGCTTTGTTTGGTAACAATATCGGTAATACGTAAAGCGGTCGCCAACGCTTGGGTACCTGCTTCCCCTGAAACGAGAGGGGGTGTGCCATTACGAATAGCCTCTAAAAAAGCAGCAACCTCATCACGCAAAGCATCACCCTGCCCAAAAGCTTGTTCTTCACTAACAATCTCAGGAATACCTGGGAACATTTCGTTATGCCCCTTGCGGCGTACAGTTAATTTTTTGTTGTGTAGATTAACCGTAATATAGGCATCGTGTTGAAAAATGCGTAATTTGCGTATGACATCAACACTAATGCGACTTGCGGTTACATTTGCCACACAACCATTGGCAAATTGTAAACGGGCATTGGCAATATCAATTTCCGGGGATAAGACTGGCGCACCATTGGCGACAATGTTGATAATAGAAGCACCTACAATATCTTGAATAATATCAATATCGTGAATCATTAAATCCAATACCACATTGACATCCGTACCACGTGGCCGAAAGGGCGCTAGACGATAGGATTCGATAAATACTGGCTGTTCAAGGATTTTATACAAAGCTCGCATGACGGTATTAAATCGTTCTAAATGACCAATTTGTAATATGAGTTGCCTTTTTTTGGCCAATTTTACCAGTTCTTCCGCTTCGGGGACGGTAGTGGCAATGGGCTTTTCTAACAATACATGTATTCCTTGCGATAAAAAGAACTTAGCAACTTCATAATGCAATAGGGTTGGAACGGCAATAGTTACGGCCTCTACTTGGCCGGCAAGTTGCTGATAATCGGTATAACTCCGAACCCCAAGACGGGTGGCAATTTCGTTGGCGCGTTGTTGGTCAGTGTCACACACGGCAACCAACTCTGCTTCAGGCAAAAGCGAGTATTTTTCGGCATGAAATTTGCCGAGATAACCTACTCCAATCACCGCTGTTTTAATTCTGTTCATAAGGCTCTCCAAATCCAGAAGGGCAAGTTTAGCGCCTAAGATGGATTTTGACAAACGTGTGGTTACCTACTTACTACGATACCCTTATTTCATGGTATTATAAAATCTATGAATCATCTTTCTACTATTCAAATTTTCTCGATCTGGGTCTTACCGGTACTCTTTGGTATCACGGTACATGAGGTGGCACATGGCTGGGTAGCCAGTAAATTGGGCGATAATACAGCTTTATTGATGGGTCGCCTTACACTGAACCCCCTAAAACATATTGATATTATCGGTACAGTGATTGTGCCCACCTTGTTACTATTATTTGGTGGATTTATTTTTGGCTGGGCTAAGCCTGTGCCGGTCGATTGGCGCAACCTACATCGTCCACGATTAGACATGGCCTTGGTAGCTCTTGCAGGTCCTGTAGCCAATTTATTAATGGCATTCTTTTGGGCGGCAGTAGGTAAATTAGGAGCCATTGGTTTACAGCATCAAGTTGAGTGGGCATTAGCTTTTCGCTATATGGGCGAAGCTGGGATTTGGATTAATTTAATATTGATGTTTCTTAATATTCTGCCTATTCCCCCTTTAGACGGTAGTCGGGTATTATCTGCTTTATTACCCACTCGTATTGCTACTCAGTTTGCCCGCTTAGAACCTTTTGGCTTTTTTATTTTGCTTGGTTTATTAGCATTTGGTTTCTTGCAGTATATTATTCTTCCACCGGTTCTTTACAGTCAAACCTGGCTTGCCCAGTTGTTTAATTTACTACCTAGCAGCATGTCTTAATAAGAACATACTTGGTTAACATCAATTTTCATTTTCATCGTACGCGCGAGATATTGCGCCAACACTTCACAACGTTGAGGGTCCTTTGCAGCAGGCCGTAATGCAAAACGGGGTAAGGTTGCAAACCAAGCCCTCCGATTCAGTTCATTGTTCAATTCAGGATGCTGCTCGGCAAATATTTGCCAACTTGATTCTGGATAATTTACCAAATGCTGTACACCTTGCTCAGTTGCTGCTAAAAAACGATTAATACGCGGATCATCACGCTTATCATGACGCGTTATGTAGATCAACTCATCATACGGTGGCATGCCATTTTCTTCGGGATAAAAAACTTGCGCCGGATGCCCTGCTAATTGCAATTGAATCGGCTCAAAATTACGCATCAACCCAACAACTGCATCCACCTTCTTTGTTAACAATGCTTGGGTTAAATCATAAGACACATTTATCCATTGTATGTTCTTCAGATTTAATCCTTGATTTTCTAACATTGCTTGAAATATCTCTTTTTCAATATCGCCCGTTGAATAACCAATTTTTTTATCTTTTAAACTACGCAAATTGCGAATTTGACTAGAAGCCAATACTGCTAAGCAATTTAACGGCGTAGCAATTAAAGTACCTACTTGAACTAATGGTAACCCTTGGGTGATTTCTAATAATAAATGCGGTTGATAATCGATACCAATATCCGCTTTGCCAACAGATACTAACTTTACTGCATCAGTAGGATTAGCCGGAGTAATAAATTTTACATCTAACCCTTGCGCACGATAATAACCTTGTTCTTGTGCAACAAATAAAGGGGCATGATCGGGATTAACAAACCAATCGAGTATCACTGTCACCTTTTCTAATTTTTCAGTGGATTGTTTGATATTTTCTGCTAATGCCACTGCTGAAAAAAACAGCATGCTTGTTAATAATAATGTTAATAATTTTTTCATTGGAAATTCCTCAAAATTAATTTTTGCTCGTCGTTGCGAGGAGGTTACAACGTTTTTACTGCTCTTTTTGCCAAAATATAGCCCACCGTAATAAACGATCAACGATAAAATATAATACCAATGAAAATACAATCAGTATCAATAATGCAGCAAACATGGTATCGATTTGCAAACGTGCATTCGCATTCAACATTAAAAAACCTAACCCACGACTAGAACCCACCCACTCTCCTATTACCGCTCCAATAGGCGCTATTCCCGTAGCAACTCGCAAACCCGAAGCTAACGACGGCAATGCCGCTGGCATTCGGATATACCACAATGTACGCCAACGCGTGCCCTGCAAAACATTCGCTAAATCTAGCCATCCTGGTTCAGTACGTCGTAAACCATCAAAAAAAGCACTGGTAATCGGAAAAAATAGCATCAATAGGGTAGTGGCAATTTTGGATGACATCCCATAACCAAACCAAATAACTAATAAGGGTGCTACTGCAAACGTCGGAATAGCTTGGCTAATCACAACCAATGGTAATAACCAAAACCGTAACGGTTGGAAGTAAGCCATGCCTAACGCAGCCACTATGCCTGTTAAAGCGCCGAATAATAATCCAAGTAACGTTTCAATGACGGTCGGCCAGGTCTGTGCTATTAATAAAGCATGTTGATCTACAAGTGCTTTTAATACTAACCACGGTCCGGGCAGGATATAAGGTGGTAACTGAAACAGCGCTACAATCAGTTGCCATAAAAATAATAATCCACCCACCAATACTAATCCGCGCAGCGCTAACATGGCATGATCTCTCGTGCTGCTGCAAGCCGGTTCAGTAATTCGCCTTGTAAAGCTAATACTTCAGGATCGGCTGGCGAACGTGGGGCTTTGCCAGTTAATTGCAACGGTTCGCTCAACTGCGCAGGCAATCCCGCCATCACATAAATATGATCGCCCAGACGCAATGCTTCTAAGGGATCGTGGGTAACTAACAATACGGTACATTGTGCCAACAATTCAGCGGCTAATGCTTGTAAATGTAAACGTGCCACCATATCTAATGCAGCAAAAGGTTCGTCCATCAACACAACAGTACAGTCTTGCAATAAAGTTCGCACTAACACTACCCGTTGCCGCATCCCACCTGATAATTCAGCGGGTTTTTTATCTATTGCATTGGTTAATCCTACTTTTTGCAGTAAGTGATAAGCCCGCTCTCGCAAGTGAGTTAAATGCTTTTTTTCACCACGCAGTCGGGCACCAATTAACACATTATCAAGTACAGAACACCAAGGGAGCAGCAAATCTTGCTGTGCCATATAAGCGAGCCGCCCATTTAATGGCATACCATCGGAGGTTTGAATGGGATTTTTCGTTCTGGCATCGGAGGTTAATCCAGCAACTAAGCGTAACAAACTGGTTTTGCCGACACCGCTTGGACCTAATAAACAAGTCCATTTACCAGCAGGCAATGTCAGATTGAGATTTTCAAATAGCAAAACATCGTGATAACAAAGATTAGCTTGGTTGATATAAATTGTGGGAGCTAAACGACGCATTTTAATAGGATTTTCAATTTCTATGCAACAACATACTGAATTATTATTTTACTATCTTCAGATGTGGCTTTATGGATTTGGTTTTTAGTGATGTGGGTTCCGGCGGTGTTTGCTCACCATCACCACCCCCCTCTTCGTCTAAGTCTTGTTCAGTGAAAATCATACCACGTCCATTTTCTCGGGCATAAATAGCAATCACCCCCGCGATTGGTACATTGATATGCCAAACAACACCCGAAAAACGTGCATCAAATTCTACAATTTCATTGTTAATAAGTAATTTATTCACGGCTTGGGGAGAAATATTCAAAACAATTTTTCCCTCTTCAACATATTTTTCCGGTACTTGGACACCGGGCAGCAAAGCATCCACCGTAATTTGTGGAGTGAAATTATTATCTAAAATCCATTCATAAATGGCTCGGATTAGATAGGGACGAATAGAAGTCATTTTACTCGCTGCTCTCCCATTTCACGTTCTACATCAGTTAAACTGACTAAAAATGCTTCTCGCTTAAACAAACGTTTTCCATATTCTTTGATGGCTTTAGCGCTGGGTGGCAAGTCAATACCAAGACTTGGTAAGCGCCATAACAGAGGTAAAAGCGTGCAATCTACTAAGGTTAGTTCAGTACTTAAGAAATAAGGTGAGTCAGCAAAAGCCGGAGCAAGAGCAATTAGATTTTCACGCAATTGTTTGCGTGAGGTTTCGGCTTTGTCTTTATTGCCCGTTTGAATTTGATTCACTAGACTAAACCAGTCTTCTTCAATACGATGCATCATCAAGCGATTTTTGGCACGCGCTACCGGGTAAACTGGCAATAGGGGCGGATGAGGGAAACGTTCATCCAAATATTCCATAATGATATAGTGGTTATACAACACTAGATCACGATCTACTAGCGTAGGAACACCTGTGTAGGGGTTTAGGTGCAGGAGGTCATTGGGTGGGTTATTCATATCTACATTTAGCACATCAAAAGTTACGCCTTTTTCAGCTAATACTAAACGTACTTGATGGCTGCGATAGCAATTCAACCCAGAATACAAAGTCATAACAGAACGTCTTATAGCCGTCATTTTACCCAAGCTCCTTTGACGATCTAAATCTACACATAAGACACCTTCAACTCACAATCCAGTCATTATGAAACTTTAAAATACCCCCCCAATTACCAAATGGCTGGGGGACTAGGATTCGAACCTAGGTTGGCGGAGTCAGAGTCCGCAGTCCTACCGCTAGACGATCCCCCAACAACACACTCTTCGCGTTTCCATTTTAGGCATCGTTGCAACGTGCTTTCCATAAAAACGAAACGCTTTGAGTAAAAAATACTATTAGCGCTTGGAGAACTGTGTTGCTTTACGCGCTTTATGTAAACCAAATTTTTTACGCTCCACCACACGTGGATCGCGGGTTACAAATCCTGCTTTGCGAAAAATTTTACGCCACTCGTTATCACTTTCATGCTGTTCTTGGTATTTAATCAAAGCGCGGGTGATACCATGCCGAATAGCACCTGCCTGACCACTTGTGCCACCACCTTTGACAGTTACATTAACCGCAAATTTTCCTTGCACACCTACAGCATCTAAAGGTTGCAAAACAAGCATGCGGTCGGTACTACGGCCAAAATATTTATCCAACGGAATCTTATTAACCATTATTAAAGACGCGAGTTGCCCTTTGGAAGGCAGAGGTAACAAGAAAACTCTAGCCGATGACGTTTTACGTCGCCCGGTCGCAAGAGCATAAGGTTGTGATTTTGCCATATTAAATTTCACCTAAATCAAGCGGTTGAAGCTGCTGAGCAGCATGCGGATGGGTAGGACCCGCATAAACTTTTAGTTTACCGAACATTTTTCGGCCTAGAGGCCCTTTGGGTAACATGCCTTTGATGGCGAATTCAATTATTTTTTCAGGTGCTTTTTCTCGCAAATCACCAAAAGAAATGGATTTCAAACCACTTTGATAACCACTATAACGGTGATACATTTTATCTTTAACTTTGTTACCGGTAACGCGAATTTTCTCCGCATTGACGACCACAATAAAATCACCCGTATCAACATAGGGGGTATATTCTGGCTTATGTTTGCCACGTAACCGTTTAGCTACTTCAGAAGCTAAGCGTCCTAAGGTTCTATTATTCGCATCCACCAAATACCAATCATGTTGTACGGTATCTGGTTTTGCATTATAAGTTGCCATTAACCAACCTCTTTATAATGTCCAGAAAAGCAAGTTGCAAATTCTATATCAATTTCACGAAATAGACAAGCCTATTCGCTAATTATGATGTAATTAATGTAGTAGTAGCCTTGATGTAGGGCTAGCAGAATCAAGGAAATCTTTGTTTTATTAACATTTAAAAATCCTGGACTTTTTTTACGCTTTATCCAGGCTACTTACTACTTATTTTGCATCGCAATGATGCACTATTTCTTTAACTAAGCAACCATGTCTTTAAGTTTCTTTAAAGGACGTACTTTAATTACGTTACGTGCAGGCTTAGCCTTGAAAATTGTTTCTTCACCTGTGAATGGATTGGTGCCTTTACGTGCCTTAGTTGCAGGTTTACGGACTACTTTGATTTTTACTAACCCAGGTAGTGTGTAAATACCAGGGCCATTCTTTTTGATGTGGGCTTCTACCAATTCTGATAACCCTTTGATAACTTCTGCCACTTGTTTTCTCTTAAGCTCAGCACGGAGAGCTAAGTGATTTAAAGTTTGCGAAGTATTTAATGGCTTTTTAATACTCGTCAGTGCCTTATGCGCTGTTTTGGTAGATCTAGTGGCTTTAGCTTTCTTAGCAGATTTTCTGGCTGCCATAACATTTTCCTCTCATTTGTTTAACAGAAAAAAATTTAACGATAACTGTAAAGTGAATTCATCATCTAACAATTACGATGAGTGAATTCCTTACTATGCTTACCGCTCTCCACAACAATGGTACAGCTTTCCTCGTACTTTTATCATTGTTACTGAAACGCTGTGAAAATACCACATTTATAAAAAATGCACTATATCCGTTGTAAAAAATTTGTAATAAAAAACCCATACTCCAACTAATAAATATGAATTTACCTACAATTTTAGGAGATTTTCCTACTTCTGACGTTTTCTCGCGCTACGGGGACAAAATACAAAAACAGCATGCCCACAGCTAAAAATATCAGTATTGTACCAATTCCAGCTCGTTGACTGCCGGTGCGCTCCGTAATCAAGGCTAAAAGCCACGGTCCCATAAAAGCTGTGGCTTTACCTGAAAAAGCATATAACCCAAACATTTCTGTCATCAATGGCACAGGTGCTAAGCGTGCCATCAACGAACGACTCGCTGCTTGTACGGGTCCTACAAATAAACATAAAGCCGCAGCAAACACCCAAAACCAGGTGATATCTTTAGTTATGACAATCACTAGACCGTTCGCTATTATTGCAACCAGTGAGATCAATATTGTAGGTTTTGCCCCAATAAAATCGTCTACCCACGCAAACACCACTGCTCCGATACCCGCCGCAACATTCATGCCGATGCCAAATAGAATCACTTCCGAGGTGGTCATGCCAAAAGTTCCAACTGCATAAATACCGCCAAACGCAAATATCGTATTTATCCCATCGGTGTAAATCATCCGTGCAAATAAATAACAAACAATAGTACGATGCTGGTGTAATTGTCGCAAAGTGTTTGCTAGCACAGTCAAACCTTGCTTCACTGCCGTCGTAATCGGAATACCTCTTGCTGGTCGATCTTTGGTAAAAACAAATAATGGCCAGGAAAATAATAAAAACCAGAGTGCGACAAAAGGGCCACATATCCGTATCGATTCTGCGGCAGAATTATCAAGTTGCAACCAAGTGGCATTCGTTTTGATAAAAGCAAATAAGGCAATACTTAAGCTGATTAATCCACCTAAATACCCTGATGCCCACCCCCACCCTGAAATACGGCCTAAATAACCTGGCGGCGCAATATCGCGCAACATTGCATTATAAAATACACTGGCAATTTCATACCCTATCGTACCTACAATTACACATCCCAATATCCAAGTGGTGTAGTTTACTGACGGTTTGGCAAACCAGAGCAACGCAGAAGCGACCATAGCCAGCAAAGTAAACATTGCTAACCAGGGTTTACGTGGTCCTTGGTAATCCGCAATAGCACCAAATATTGGGCTGGAAAATGCGATGATTAATCCCGCTAAGGCGATAGCATTTCCCCACTGCGTGGTTCCAACGACGGGATTAACTGCAATTGATTTAGTAAAAAAGGTGGCGAAAACAAAGGTGGTAACAATGGTATTAAATGCAGAACAGGCCCAATCGTAGCCACACCAGGCAATAATGCCAACACGCGAGGCAGAGGCATTTGAAATCGGGTTGTTCAATTATTCATCCTTGTTTATTAACCAGAATATCTCATGAATTTATGTAACACTCGCATTACGTACTTCTCGCATAAAACGCTGCATCTTATTGTGATCTTTAATACCTTTTGCAGCTTCAACACCCGTTGTAACATCCACTGCATAAGGATGTACTTGGCGAATTGCTTGAGCTACATTCTCAGGTGTCAATCCTCCAGCTAAAATAATGGGTTTGTTAATTTTCTGCTTCTGAATTTGCCGCCAATCAAATACATGCCCTGTACCACCTACCATTTCAGCACTATAAGTATCCAGTAATAAGCCTTTAGCATCGGTATATTCGTCTAATACAGACCAATCGAGTGAATCGCGCATAGCAATGGTTTTAATATAAGGTTTGCCATAACGTCTACAGTCTGCTGCACGTTCCTGCCCATGAAATTGCAACAAATCTAATGATATTGTATTAAGCAATTTTTGTACGTATTCGAATGTTGGGTCTACAAATACACCGACTGTTGTAATAAAAGGTGGCAAACTATCTATAATGGTTTTTGCTTGTGAAATAGACACTGCACGTGGACTAGACTCGTAAAAAATAAGCCCAATCGCGTGGACGCCAAGTTGCGCCGCAAACAAAGCATCCTCTGCTCGCGTCATACCACACATTTTGACATGCACCATAATTGCACTTTCCGAACGATGTTTACTTATTGCATTGCCGTTCGCCCTGAGGAATAGCACAAAGTGCTGTGTCTCGAAGGGTGAACTACAATCTCTCTCACTACATCTTTTTGCTTCTTTTTGCATAACTTGATAACGCTACCCAATTGCCATCAATCAGAGCTTCCTTCTTCTTACGGCTCCAACCTTTAATCTGTCTTTCTGAGGCTAAGGCTTCTACTCGAGTAGCAAATACCTGTGAAAATACTAAATTCACCGGCAATCTTGTTGTTGTGTAACAACCTGGGATATCTTTACTTTTATGTTGTGCAATACGTTTTTCCAGGTTATCTGTATGACCTGTATAATAACTGTTATCAGCACATTTCAACACATACACCCAAAACATAATTTTTCCTCTTTGTCCGTTTACCCTTCGAGACGCAGCACTTTGTGCTGCTCCTCAGGGCGAACGGATTTCACTTCGAGGAGCGGGTTACAAGCCCAAGGCAAAACGATTTACCACTTCCTTTTTTTATCACACTGCACTGCACTAATAAAACTGAGTTACAACATACAAAAACGAAAGAAGGATGAACGAAACAATTTTCACTTATATTGCATTACCGTTCACCCTTCGAGACGCAGCACTTTGTGCTGCTCCTCAGGGCGAACGGATTTCACTTCGAGGAGCGGGTTACAAGCCCAAGGCAAAACAATCTGCCAATTCCTTTTTTTATCACACTGCTCTGCAATAATAAAACTGAGTTACAACATACAAAAACGAAAGGATGAACGAAACAATTTTCACTTATATTGCATTACCGTTCGCCCTGAGGAGCAGCACAAAGTGCTGCGTCTCGAAGGGTGAATAGTAACTTTACATATTCTCAACTTATTCAGTCGCAATTTCTCTTAAAGTCACTATTTGATTTCCGTTTTTATCAAAATTGCTTGGGCTTAGCCATTTTTGCAATCTTTCCTTTATCCCAGGCCATTCGCTATCAATAATTGAAAACCAAGCTGTATCACGGTTACGTCCTTTAAAAATGTTATTTTGTCTAAATATACCTTCAAATTTAAATCCTAAACGTTCAGCAGCATCTCTAGAGGCTTGGTTAAGTGAATTACACTTCCACTCGTATCTTCGGTATTTAAGTTCCTCAAATGCATGATACATCATTAAATACATAGCTTCCGTTGCAGTAGGCGTTTTTTTTAATAATTTAGAATAATGAAGATCCCCGACTTCAATCACCCCATGTTCAGGATTAATTCGCAAATAACCACAAATTCCAATCGGCAATTGTGTTTTGGCATCAACAATAGCATAAAGCACAGTATCAATCTCTGCTGTTGTTGCCTTCAACCAATTTCGAAACTCATCACAAGTAGAGAAAGGACCGTAAGGAAGATAAGTCCATGATTCTCCCTTATTATCAATTGCTAATGAATCAAATAATTGAGCCGCATGTTTATCTATATCAAGCGGCTCTAATAGACAATACCTTCCTTTCATGGTCATTTTTGCCGGGAGTCGCGCATCTCGGTAAAACGTTGAGAGCTCCTGCTTCAACGTCCCTCGATAGCGCGACGGTATTTCCTTCTGCCGCGGCCGTCCTGTCTCCGCCAACAATAGGC
>JBAUEV010000171.1:0-7580 GCA_049678805.1 Gammaproteobacteria bacterium | reverse complement strand
TGCTGCGAGAGAAAAAAGATTGAAGGAGTGGAAAATAGATCTGATTCAAAAAATGAACCTGGAGCGGCAAGATTTATACCCTGACATAATTAAGTAAATGGACCCCGCGGCATCGACCGCGGGGTTTCGAGCATTTTACGCGGGGTTTCGATTATTTTACGGGAATTATAGGACACCGATTTACCGGACACTCATGCACCTTCGCTGGCATGACAAGTTCTTATTTAACTAGACATATGATGTAATATGAATTTTAGATTATTATATATTAATTTATACAAGGATATATCCCTCAATGACAAACTCAATTATCCAACAGCTCAAATTTTCTGACAGTAAAATTGGCTTTGGCTTAAGACCCGCTTTATTTATTTCAGATATGCAAAATGCTTATACCGATCCAAATTGGTCGCATGGAATGGATGCTAGCGCTGAAATTAACATTATAAATCATCTCCTTAATCGCTTTCATAATCTTAATTATCCTGTATTTTTAAGTTTAATTGCTTTCACGGAAAATGATTTACAACAACCCAACCTATGGATGCAAAAAATTAAGTGCCTCGCTGACCTTCGAATTGCTTCATCGTATACGCAACTGGATAGCCGGCTTAGTTACCATAAAGCAATAGATACAATAACGATTAAAAAATATCCATCTGCTTTTTTTGCAACTCATTTTAACGATACTCTGGCCGCACACAAAATTGATACTTTAATTATTACAGGTTGTTCCACCAGTGGCTGTGTGCGTGCCACAGCCATTGATTCCCTGCAGTATGGGTTTCGTCCCATTATCGTTGCCGATGCTGTTGGTGATCGTTCGCCTGACTCACATGAAAAGGCATTATATGAATTAGAAGCCAAATATGCCGATGTAGTTAATAGCACTGAAGTTCTACGTTATTTAGAGAATTTAGCATGAAAAGAAAAAAGTTGATTTTAATTCCAGGTTTATTATGTGATAAAACCGTTTGGGCACATCAAGCAGCACACTTAAAAGATATCGCTGATATAAGCATCGCAGATCTATCCCAGGCAGAAACGCTAACTGATATGTTAGAAGCTACCTTAAGTCACATTTCATCGGAACAAGTTGCTATTTCAGGACATTCAATGGGAGGATGGATTGCTATCGAATTTGCTAGACGACATCCAGAGTATGTTTCTAAGCTTTGTTTATTATCGACAACTGCGGAAAATGATACACCCGAAAAGTATGTTTTTCGGAAAAACCTTATTGCAGGAATAAAAACAGGCAAACTTGAAACAGTAATAGAAGATTTACTTAATCAATTTGTCAATGACACTGCTATTCGTAAGAAGGTTCAGACTATGTTTAAAAAAAATATAGCAACCCTAATCCCACATGAAGAAATTATGTTGGTGCGTGAAAATTGCATTCCATACTTACCCTTGTTAACAACAAGAACTTTAACCATACACGCGGCACAAGATAAAGTATTTAATAGAGCACATCATGAAACTCTATTGCACAATATTCCGGGTGCGCGTGCAGCCATTGTTAATGACTCCGGTCATATGGTAATGATGGAACAACCGCGAGCAGTAACCAGCTTGATGAGATTCTGGTTAGAATATTTTTAGAGGAAACGCGTGGTAAGTAGCTCCCCCTTGCAGGGGGAGGAAACAAGGGGACTGAACTATTACGTCCTGGGTTTATTACCACCCTTGAATAATAAATGGTTCAGGGATGCCAATCTCGATGCGGCGGTTATCCGCACTGCCGCCTACGATGCGGTTACTGGAAATTCTTTCTCTATCAGCAAAACCTTTTATATTCATGATTCGCGCTGGCACATAATTTGCCCATAAAAATGCAGCAATAATTTGCGCTTGTTGTTCCGAACGCTCTTTTTTAGCTTTAGTAGTACCTACCTCATCCGTGTAAGCGGTTACCCAAACATAAGGAACACCACAACAGGTGTAGGTTTGTATAAGATTGGCAACAGCAGTTAATAATGGAAAACAATCAGGATTAACCTCCGTCGTTTGACCAATGAAAAAGTGATCCGTTGGTAGCAAGATTCGTAGCATGCCCCCTCTTTGCACTACCTGTACCCCTCCCTTCTCAAGATATCGAACTATTCCAGGGCGATTGATAGGACTAATGCGAGGCGTTGGTGCAGCTAGATATACATCAGATTCCGGGGTATAGCCCTGCTGGACACAACCAGCCAATAAAATGGCAATACAGCCCGAGATAACAAGTGATCGTAATAATAAGCCAACACGCATCTATTGTTTTCTCATGAGCTACATTTGAATGCCATGATTGTCTTGACGATGACTCACCTGTTTCCCGGGATTATCACGCCTTAAACGTATGGCATCGTGAATACTGGCAACTGATCTGACCCAGGGTTTCAATTGCTGTATTCCAGCGGGCAATTGTGTCAAAGCATTCGTTGCATCCTGATTATTTTTGTAAACCCCATAAACTAAAACATACCAATTTTGGTCAAGACGTTGTGTTTGAAAACCACGTGCTTGGTCGTTAAGATGATATTGTCTTAGCAGTCGCGTTAAATCATTAAGGTTTGTGGATCCCATAATTTGCACCACATAGTAATTTCCTGGAACTGTTAGCAAATATTTCTCATCTTGGGAGAATGATAATGGAGAATTAGTATCAGGCGTTATCGCTTGCTGCATTTTCTCAGGCGATTCTGCCGACGATTCGGGTTTTGAATCGCCAAACATGGATTGTAAGGCATTGTAAGTATTTTTCTGTTCAGCCGTAAGTTTTAAAGCTGCCGTGGGAGCTGGGACTGGGGCAGGAGGAGGGGACGCCGCTGTGATTTTCATCGGTATCGCAACACTCGCAGTTTCTGGAGCTCTTAGAGGAGGTTGAATCTTTAAGTTGTTCATCGTTCCAGGAACGGGCGGCAAAGATGAGGACGATTTATTTTGTTGCGGTGCCGGCTTTGTTGGTATGACAGGCATTTGAACTGCTGGCGACGATGGGGTTGGTGCATTCTTTTTAGGAATAGTTGGAACGGTGGTTGGCTTGGAAGGCGGTACAACAGGTAGCGAAACAGTCGGTACAGGCGGCGCAACTTTGTTGACTGGCTTAACAACTTTAGTTTCTGCCGCTTTTCCTGCCGGCTTAGTGAGTGGGGTAACAACTTTGGTTTCTGTCGCCTTTTCTACAGGCGGTGCCAGGGATGCTTTAATTGAAGGCGGTGAAATCATTGGAGTTGGGGTAGCCATTTTAGGTTTGCTACCCTTGGAAGATGGGATAAAGAGATTATTGGGCGCTAATGTGTTATCAAGCTCAATGGGCTTAACTTGTCCTAAGTTTTTTGTTCCAAAAAATGTCAACAAGTATTGATGCTGATTTTGTTCTACCACTACACCTTGCTGATTAATGGATAGCACTCGAGTGCCATCAATCAAAATATCTCCAATATTTACTTCAAGAAATCGGCCCTCCTTACCTAGGGTAGCACTCCATTGACCACTTTGAAAATCAATATACATGAGTTTATAACCGGTAGGGTTGGCAGCATTCCCCGTAACCATCTCAGACGTAACACTAGGGCCTCCCGCGACGCCGCTAATTTTCTTATTAATGTCTGCTATCCGGGCTTCTGCCGAAGCAATATTTGCTTTCTCATCCTCAATCATACGTTGCATACGTAATAATTGGTATTGGTTGACTAACTCCAAATACTGGTTTTGATATTCACTCATAGGCGCTTCTAAAGTAAACCCCCCTTCTGCTGGTATTGCATTTTTAGGCGCAGGTTGCACACCGGAGGGGGGCGAAGGAGCAGCACTCGGTTGCTGCGCCGGCGTAGCACCTTCGGTGGGTGCTAGCTGAGCAGGAGTTGGTGTAGGGGCGGGAGGGGCAGATACCGCCGCCGGTGCTGGAGCAGATGTCTCACGGAAAAACTGGTTATAGACTTGCCACAGTACATAAGCAAGTGCAATGACAATCAAGGTAATAAGCACTTTTTGTTTATTGTCAATTTTCATAACCTAACTTCCTAATGCGGTTAGCTGAATTGTCCCATTGAGCAAGCCAGCTTGCTGAATACCAATTGTAATAGAAGACAAGGTCACAGGTAAATTAGCTAATTGTCTACCAATTAGCACTAATACGTCCGGTGAAATACCAGTAAAAGCAATTGTAACGGGTACTGTCTTATATCCTACGTTTGGAGTAACGTTACCAATAGTAACATTACGGTCTGGCAATATGTTTTTTAAACGATCCAGAATCAAGGATGTCACTTGTTGAACATCATAAATATAAGTCGGTTGTGAGCGCTTAGCCAAATTTGAATTCACAGTGAGGGTTGCTCCAGCAGGGGTAAGATCAATCCCAAAATGATTTTCATTAGCCCATTGAATAATCGATTTGGTAGAGCCACCCAAGGATGTTACAGTGATCTGATATATGGAGTCATTATAGTTAATTTGAGTGGCTTGCCAGCCAGGTAAAGCATAAACCAATTTAGTTACTGCTGCTATTTCACCTAACTGCTTTTCTGGAGCAGGAGTTACAAACGCAGCCTTATAAAGGGCATAAGGATCTATTCGCACTTGTTGTACAATCGGTTGCATAGGTTGCACTGCTGGACGCGTGGCATAATACCAAATACCCAGGATGATTAATCCCGTTACTCCAATCCCTATAGGTAAAGCTAAAGATCGTTTGCTAAGTTCAGGAATTGTAAGGGCTAATGCCAAAGGCTGCAATTCGAGATTTTTAAACACCGGTAATGCTGCAAAAAGCGACTCTGTTGGACGGTTGAGTGACTTAATTAATTGTGGATGTAAAAAAAACTTATTTTCTTCTTCGACATCAGAGACGGGCACATTACCAAACAGATAAATATCATATTTATATTGGTCGGCAATCAATGATGATAACTCACCGACAACTTCATTGTTGGGCAAAACAGCATCCAAATAAATAATGCTATTTCGTACCACCACCACAATCACTTGTTTAGCTGCGAGTGCCTCACAATAGAGCATATTAGTCGGCTTACCGACGTAATACCAAACGGATTCCGCTAATAAATACCCGGGTTCACTTGAAAAAACTGCTTCGAGCTGTTTATTGGTTTGAACAAAAATGCGTATATATTCACCATGGTCTTGCGCCAAAATCCGGACTTCATTTCTGAGCAAGGATGATTTCTTAAACGTTAATAATTCGCGGTAAGTTTGGACCGCGAATTTTGTTCCATCCTCGCGCCGCAAAATTGGCATCAGTACGCCCCAAGAATTGTCGGAGTAATTAACACAATTGTTTGGGTAGTTTGTTTTTCAGCACCTCGTCCACCCAGTAATTGAATACCAAAAAATTGCGCTCGGCTATTTTGATTACTGATTTGCTGGAAGCCGGTAATCACCAAAGTTGAGCCAGAAGAAATAACAGTGCGCTGGTTAAATTGTTTTTGAGTGAGGGTTGGGATCTGAATCTGTTCAAAATCAGCTGTGTTGTCCGGCGTATTCGCTGCCACACCTTTATTGTTAATCGTATTCAAGCTGGCTAAATTTACTAAAGCAACACTGATTTCCAAGTAAACTTTAGTCCCTTGAATCTTAGGCAGCAAATGTAATGTCAAACCATCTGTTACCACACCGGGCGTTAAAGAAGTAGTAGCCGTACCCGAGGTGCCTGTTATTGTTGTAGAAACACTTTGTAAATAAGCAGTATCGCGGGTAATTAGCACTTCAGCTACTTGATTATTCATGGTGACTACTCGAGGCTGGGTAACGATACTAACCCGCCCTTGTTGGCCTAACGCTGTAATGAGGCTGTTGAAGTTCGTACTACCAATACCTAACGTAGCTAACGCTGTGGTAGAGCTGCCATTTGTTATGACACCGCTCACATTGGTGGCCGTCGCAAGTGATGCTTTTTCGTTAAAAGTTGTGTTGAGATAATGTTGTGCTGCATTCCAATCAATACCAAGCTCAAAGTTCTTGTTGAGGGTAATGTCTAGCACTTGAACTTGGAGCATCACCTGACGTGACAAACTGCGATTAAGCTGATTAATAAAATTGGTAATCGCCGCAACGTTAGAGGGGCGATCGTAAACGGTTATGGTAGTGGTAGATTCCGAGACAACCACTTTACCTTGTGGTGATTTTAATTCGTGAAGCGCGGCGGTAAGGTCTTTCCATACCGAGAGTTGCCCTTGCAAATTACTATATTCATCGCTTCCTAATTGCGAATTAACTACCGTACCTGAAGCGGCGGTAGAACCACTGGAACCACTACTACCGCTAGAAGTCTTTCCTACCGAATAACTGGAAGTCCCTGGCATAAAAGAAACATCATAAGTGCGAGTAACAAATTCTTCCCAATAAATTTGCTTACCTTTAATCCGATAAGCGATATTGTTCATGGAAGCGATTCTATCTAATGCTCCTTTGATGGTGCCACGATAACTAAAATTAATAGGAATGGTGCTATTCATACCTGTTTGAAAATTCACATTGGCACCGGTATTACGCAAGATACGAGACAAAACAAAATCCAGCGGTAGTTCTTGCGCTTGCACATTGATCTTTTTGCCTAACCAAGCGGATTGCGGATCTTGCAAATCTATCGCCTCTGGGCTCACATAATAACCTGACTTCACTTCTACATCAGGTTTACGTGTAGTCATTTTCTTATTTTCATACCCCCCCTTCCAAACGGTACTATCCACCGCCTTATCAGTGGAACTCATCATTCTAAAATTGACATCATAATCGCAAGCAGCAAGGGCAAAGAAACTGGAAAAGATAAAAATTGCCACAACTAAACGGCCGATCATCTTTCTCATCATGGTAAATACCTCGGCGGCAAATTCCTTGGACCTACTGCCAAGACACGATTGCCTTGATAAAACACAGCTTGAACTGGATAATTTTTAAGCATTTTTCTAAAAACATCACTCAAGTTCATGCCGCTAATCCGGGTTATACCATACCAACGATAATCACAAGGTGGATTCCAAACAGTCTCCCAACCACAACGTCCAGCAATATGTTGAATATTATTTCTTAGCGAACCAGGATAAGCTGTTACAGTGATAGGGCCCCTGCAAATAGGACGTCGGTATCTTGGCCAACGTATAGTTCGAACAAGATATTTTTGGGATTCAAGGAAAGGGGCTGCTTTTGCAGGAATAGTATCCGGTGAGATCCGACCCATTTTACTGGAGATAATATAAGGCTTCGATTTAGCACTTTTGAAATTGGCATCATCGACGACATCAGCAGCATAAACTATTTGGGCAAATAGCGGTAACCACGCTAATAGCACAACCATTATTAATCGCATGCAATCCCCTCTTAAATTATGATTTGGCATCCTACATGATTCCATTCACTCGTTGCCTAGAGCACATTTTTCATTGGGAGAACTATACTCCAAAATAACAGAGCGCTATCAGTTTGCTTGATTATAGCACCTTGTTAACCAAATGGAAGCCATACCACGCCACTCTTATAGGCATAGGTAAATCAAGATAAATCCGTCATGGATGCTCCCCCTTTTGAGCTTCAGATATTATTCTTAAAATGCAGCAAACGCCAATATCCTAAGA
>JBAUEV010000170.1:0-3049 GCA_049678805.1 Gammaproteobacteria bacterium | reverse complement strand
ACGGTATTTCCTTCTGCCGCGGCCGTCCTGTCTCCGCCAACAATAGGCTTCGCCAATGACTTAACGCCGCTAGACGCGGCTACCGCGGGCTCGGCGGCTCGTGCTTCGCACTTCCCTGCCTTCTCGCTGGAACCACTTACCAAAAGGTGATTGGCCATTTTCCTCTAGGTATTCCTTTATAATCATATTATAGCCATGGTTAATAGTAACACATAAGTTACTATGTTACAAGGATCAAATTTCTAATTCAATAGGAATTTAAGGTTCATAACACGTTGGGGCGATCACCAAATCGCGTATGCAAACAGTCGGGGGCAATTGATACATGTATAATACAGCATTTGCTACGTCTTCAGCTTTAATAACTTCACCATCCTTTAAATTAGCACTTACCAACATTGGCGTTAAAGTCTTGGCAGGCGCTAAATTGCAAATGCGAATCCCATATTTTGCATTAGCAACACGCAGTGACTCACTTAAACTTCTAACGGCCGCTTTAGTGGCGGCATACGTAGGCAATTGTGGCCTAGCCTTGCGATCAGCGACGGAACTGATGTTAATGATAGTTCCTACTCCACGCTTCCTCATTCCTGGCAAAACAGCTTCAATACCATTCATAACACCTAAAAGATTAACTTTCACCGTATTCTCATTATCAGCATGACTTACTTCAGTAAAATCTCCCGCTTTTACAAAACCTGCATTATTAATCAAGCAATCAATTGGACCAAGTTGATTTTCAATATGATTTATAGCTTGTCGAAATGCTTGTGCATCGGTTACATCAACAGCTAAACAATGGGTTTGTGGCAAATTTAACTTTTGCATAGGCTCTATCCTTCTAGCCAATAAGGCTAAAGAATATCCTATAGCAGAAAATACTCTGGCGATCGCAGCTCCTATCCCAGAACTGGCACCCGTAACAACTACCAATGGTTTCATTTTATTGAACAAATATCTTGCGGTTTGAAAAAGAAAGCGATTTCTTGTTGCGCGTTTTCTAAGCTATCTGAACCATGGATGGCATTTTCATCAATCGAATCAGCAAAATCAGCACGAATTGTGCCTGGGGCTGCTTTTTTAGGATCAGTCGCCCCCATCAAATCACGCGTTTTTAACACAGCGTTGTTCCCTTCTAATACCAATATCAAGACTGGTCCCGAAATCATAAAACGCACTAAATCATTAAAAAATGGCCGCGCTTCATGCACTTCGTAAAATCGTTGTGCTTCTTGTGTCGTTAGTTGCGCCATTCTTGCAGCAACGATTTTTAATTGATTTTCTTCAAAGCGATTAAGAATCTGCCCCATTTTCTTTTTCCTTACAGCATCGGGTTTAATAATAGTTAATGTGCGTTCACTAGCCATAATTACTTAGCTCCTCAGCATTAGACTTCTTTCAAAACCTGTATTTTTGATTTAATCGTATTTATAATTTAACTTTGATATTGAGTGTCTTCAAAAAGCTCAGCATCTTCCACTGACATTTCATCAGGGTCCACATCGGTTAAAATCACTAGCCACGAACCATTACCCGCCGCTGCAATTTGACTTACCCACCAGCCTTCATCGGCTAGTAAGCGATTTAATTCGTGTAGCGAAGTTTTGTCGGACACGATGATAGCACTGTGCATAATGTTTTCTCCCATTTAAAATAACAAATTAGCCTGAAAAATAGGTATCCCTCGCAAGGAGCAGTCATTTATTTTTAATATTTTTCCGCTGCCAATCTAGGATGGCAGCGTTAACAGCATCTGCGACTAATAAAGCGCAGTGTATCTTCAATGGCGGCAAATTCAAGGCAGTTACAATATCACTACTTTGCAATTGTGCGGCGGCCGCAAGCGATTTCCCCAACAACCATTCTGTTACCCATGAACAAGCAGCAATGATGGCTACTGAAGCTTGGGCTTTAAATTTGGCTTCAGCAATGATTTGCTGCCCATTTATTTTAACCTGCAATCTTATCACATCACCGCTGACCAGGGTACCCATCCTTCCAGTACCAACCTCATGCGTCTGTGGATCCAAAAAACCTACATTACGAGGCTGGTTAAAATGTTCCAAAATAATTGGGCTGTAAGTTAACAACATGGTGTTTTGTTTATCAAAGTTTAAGCTCAATTTTCCTTTTCCCAAAGCGGTGATATAGCACGTAAGCGCTCAACCGCAGCAACGATGGTGCGTTCTGCAAAATCAATTTCTTCGGCAGTGGTAAAACGTCCCAGCGCAAAACGAACTGAACTGTGAGCTAACACATCATCACGACCCAGCGCGCGCAACACGTGTGATGGCTCTAAAGTGGCCGAGGTGCAAGCTGAACCTGAAGAAACCGCTAAATCTTGCAAAGCCAATAATAAAGATTCCCCTTCTACATAACCAAAACTTACATTCAAATTACCTGGCAAACGCTGTGCATAATCACCATTTAAGTAAGTTTCAGGTATCACTTGTAATACCTTCCATAAATTATCACGTAACTCACGAATACGCTGCATTTCTTGAGGCATTTCTGCTTGAGCAATCGCAAACGCTTCACCCATACCAACAATTTGATGGGTTGGTAACGTGCCTGGTCGCAGTCCTAATTCTTGCCCTCCTCCATGTAATAGCGGTTCCAAACGTACACGCGGTTTATGGCGCACAAATAATGCCCCAATGCCTTTTGGCCCATATACCTTATGGGCTGAAAATGACATTAAATCTACTGGCAAACGCTGTAAATCAATAGGAATTTTACCTGCACTTTGTGCTGCATCTACGTGCAGTAGTGCTCCGCGAGTCCTGGTTAACTCACCGATTGCCACAAGGTCTTGAATGACACCGATTTCATTATTCGCATGCATGATGGATATTAAAACAGTATCGTCGCGCAAAGCATCTGCCAACTGCTGCAAATCCACCAAACCATTGGTTTGAGGAGTCAAATAGGTGACTTCAAAGCCTTCGCGCGCTAAATGCGCACATACATCTAGCACTGCTTTATGCTCAGTTTTATAGGTGATAATATGCTTGCCTTTTCGGTGGTAAAAACGTGCTGCCCCTTTAAT
>JBAUEV010000169.1:0-2538 GCA_049678805.1 Gammaproteobacteria bacterium | reverse complement strand
GACAAAACTGCATCCTGCGGTCGGAGAATACATCCCTGTATTCTACGGTCTTCCAACGACACCCACACGACATTCTTACCCAACGACCCTTATTTATAAGAAATATGCAACAACGCCGGACAAGCCGCGGCACGTAGGCAGTAAGGAGCGAGCGGCACGTAGGCGGCAGAGGCATGTTTTAAATGCGTTTGCCCTGTGTGCAGCTCCGGCAAATCTAGCTGAAAAGACTTAACTAGGCTATTATTAACCTCTATTTTGCAGAGAGGATTAGGTGATGCGGCGTAAATGGCTTGTTTGGTGCAGCATGATACTAGGATTATTGTTAATAACCCATTTGGCACACGCCAATAGCGTGTATTATGGGCCAACCACCAATCAAGACCATTTCTGGCAAATTGTTGATAAATTTCGCCCCAATGAATCGATAAGCCGCGAACAAATGGCCGTTGCTATTTTGCAGGCTAACCCAAGTGCTTTTAGCGATGGTAATGTCAATGCGTTACGTAATGGCCAAATGCTACGTGTACCCACCACTGATGAAGTGCAACAAGTTAATGCACTAGCAGCCCTCAAGGCCGTACAACAAATGAACCAAACCTGGATGGCTAGTCATCCGCCACAAAGCTCCCCCGGTGATGGCTTTAAAACCGTTGTGCGTGTAACTTCTGCACCACGACCCCCGAGCAATAACAATGATCTGCCACCTTCTTTTGCTAATGATAATTGGGTTTCTGCTTCAGCCAGCGATTTAACAAATGGTCGCTCGTTGGATTCTTCTGTATTACAACAACAATTGCAAGATACTCAGCAAGAACTCCGACAGTTGGAGCAGCAAGTTAATTTGCAGGTGGGTAAGTTAGTGCAGCAAAATTTATTGATGCAAGCCCAATTGGCGAATAATAGCGAAGTGTTGGAGTGGGTTTTGCGGCAGATGCAAAAAAATAATGTGAGTGGTCTGCGATTAACCCCACCTGCAGTTTTGAGCAATAAATCGTTGCAGATTATGGGGCAACCATTGCCAAAGATGAATTCTAATAGTACTAAACTTGTTTTGGGTATTATCATTGTCGTCCTATTAGTATTACTAGGGATTTGGTTGCCTCAAGCCCAGAAAAGTAGAGATAATCTGCAAGCAGAACAGCTGATTAACAAATCTAGGACAAGGGGAGCAGCAACTGACCCAATTAAACCAGTTGAGCCTGATGTACTTAAAGCCAACTCGCAAGAGCCAGTTATGCAAGAAACCAGTGAATATGATTTTCTAGGTGGGCAAGAAGGTATGATCGCCAAACTTAACATTGCGCGCGTGTATCTAGATATGGAAGATTTTGCCACTGCTGGTAAATATTTGGAAGAAGTCATGACTCATGGTACTGAAGAGCAGCGACGTGAAGCTGGGCGCTTGCAGCAGAAGATTCAAGCGGCAATGACAGGTTTATCTCATTAGACCCATTATGCGTATTGCTATTGGTATTGAATACGATGGTACCCATTATCATGGGTGGCAGAATCAACATGAATTACCCACCATTCAGACGTGTTTAGAACAAGCACTCAGTAAAATTGCCAATCAAACGATAACAACCACTTGCGCAGGGCGTACCGATGCGGGAGTGCATGCTGCAGGTCAGATAGTGCACTTTGATACGGATGTGTTGCGTAATGAACAAGCTTGGGTATTTGGTGCCAGTCGTTATTTACCTGCCGCAATTCGGGTGCGCTGGGCACGGCAAGTGCCAGATGATTTTCATGCCCGTTATTCAGCAATAACGCGGCGCTATCACTATGTAATCTACAATCATCCCCAGCGCCCTGTCTGGCAACGTCACGGTGTAACCTGGTGTTATTTACCTTTAGACGAAAATCGTATGGCGCAAGCGGCTGGCTATTTGCTGGGTGAACACGATTTTAGTTCGTTTCGCGGTGCCGATTGTCAATCGAAAACACCAAGACGAAATCTGCTGCGATTATCTGTGATTCGGCATGGTGATTATCTATTGTTGGACGTTAAAGCCAATAGTTTTTTACATCATATGGTGCGTAACATCGCAGGTGTACTATTGATGATTGGTAGTGCCAAAAAAACACCAGAATGGGCGCAAGAAGTATTGGAAGCACGGCAACGTACGGCTGCTGGCGTAACAGCGGCGCCGTATGGGTTATATTTGATGGAGGTTGAATATCCAAAGATTTACTCATTTCCGAAATTATCGGGCGATCATCTTTGGTTTGGCAATTCTTTGACAGAAAATGCCTCATAGAGGAGAAAAACCTTATGTATGAGAAAAATGAATTTAATCAAATGATAGGTAATCCGGTAGGCAATTGGTCTCCGGTAGCAAAACCATCGAGAAGGCAGGGAAGTGCGAAGCACGAGCCGCCGAGCCCGCGGTAGCCGCGTCTAGCGGCGTTAAGTCATTGGCGAAGCCTATTGTTGGCGGAGACAGGACGGCCGCGGCAGAAGGAAATACCGTCGCGCTATCGAGGGACGTTGAAGCAGGAGCTCTCAACGTTTTACCGAGATGCGCGACTCCCGGT
>JBAUEV010000168.1:0-6459 GCA_049678805.1 Gammaproteobacteria bacterium | reverse complement strand
CCGCGGCACCGACCGCGGGGTCCATTGTATTCCACCGTAGCTCAAAATAGATTGAGGTGTGTCCAAGTGAAAGAAAGTTATGTATATATTCTCGTGAGTCAGAAAAATGCCACGTTGTATATTGGATTAACATCATATAATGAACCCGGAGTGGCGGGATTTATACACTGACATAATTAAGTAAATGGACCCCGCGGTCGATGCCGCGGGGTTTCGAGGATGTAATATGAAGTTGAGATTATTACATATTATTCCTAGTAAGTGGGCATATCTTTATCTATTTCTTTTGCCCACGCTAATATTCCGCCAGTAAGATTTTTGACGTTTTTAAAACCTGCTGTTTGAAGTATTGTAACTGCTTTGCGACTTCGATTGCCTGACTTGCAATGAACAACATAGTATTTGCTCTTTTCAAGTTCGTGTAAGCGATTATTGAGTTCTGACAAAGGCAGCAAATACCCGCCCAGATTGCAAATCGCATATTCATGCGGCTCACGTACATCAAGCAAAATAAAATCAGTTCCCTCTTGACGGAGTTGTAAAAGCTGTTGAACTGAAATTTCATCAAATTCGGATGGTTGCATAATACACCTAATTCCCCACAGCTTTTGGTATTAGCGGGATGTTTGTTAGAAGCTGAGACATTGAAAGAATTGTTCGAAAGCTTAGTAGAAGCTTAGATATTCTAGCCACTACAGAAAATAACAATGAGGCAAAGAGCGCCGCGTTTGACTTCGGTTACTCATCCTTAAGTAGCAACTTTGCCTCGTCGCTAATTTATGCTGGGTTAGATCAAAATGCAAGAAAAATTTTTTTCATTGAAGTATTTGAATAAGAAAGCAATATTCATTCTAATTTTTGAACAAAAATCACCACCATTGCTTATACGACAACGAAAGAAAAAAACAAATTATGAGATCTAAATTATAAATTACTTTATCAACTAACAAGATTACTTATATCAGGTCTATTCAAATCAAAAAATGTTAATAAAGCAACCATTTGTCCATGTGTTTCTATGGGTTGATTTTTAGCAATATCAAGTGGTCTTTCCCCTTCGCTTGTTCGTGCATTAAGTTTAGCTCCGGCAGCCACTAACAATAGCACTATTTCTAAACAATTATTTATTGCTGCAAAATGTAAGGGCGTTATTCCGCTCATATCCTCACAGAAATTAGGATCGGCACCTTCTTGTAATAGTATTTTTACTTGTTCTACATCATTTGCGCGCACAGCGTCTATGAGGTCGAATTTCATGTTATCCTCTCTTTGTCTCATTATGGATAAAAGGTTAAATTTATCCCATTTGGGATAAAATATTAATAAAATCAATCACTTCGTTGTTGGGAGTATAATATATTTTTTAGATGAGGAAGCAGTTCTAAGTTTTAAAGGAAGAGAATATGAAACAGATTGCCATATTAGGTGCCGGAACTATTGGCACGTTGATCGCTTGCTTATTGGCGAGCACTGGGGATTATGGTGTGCATTTAATGGATGTTAAAAACCCTGACACTGATCTGCCTTTATTAGACAATCACCTAAAATTTTTTCAGATTGACGTAACACAAGAAACTGCCTTAGAAAAATTATTAGTCCAACAGAAAGTGGTGGGTATTATTTCTTCTTTGCCTTATTTCTTTAATATTAATATCGCAAAATTAGCACGAAAATTAACATTACACTATTTTGATTTAACCGAGGATGTACATGTGTCGAAGAAAATAGCCGAGATTGCCGCCTCATCATCACAAGCTTTTGTGCCACATTGTGGAATGGCTCCTGGTTTTATCAATATCTTGGCACACGATTTGATTGAGCAATTTGATAGTTTAGACACAGTATACTTGCGTGTAGGCGATTTGCCAACGCATGTTAATAACGCATTGCATTATGCGTTGCTGTGGTCAACAGATGGCATCATTAATGAATATGGCAACGTATGTTATGGTGTTGTCAATGGCGAAGAGACTACATTACAACCGCTTGAAGACCTAGAAACAGTAGAAATTGATGGTCTAATTTATGAAGCATTTAATACTTCGGGTGGGGTTGGTAATTTAGTTCATATGTATACTGGCAAAGTAAAGAATTTGAATTATAAAACCATACGTTATCCAGGCCATTGCGAAAAAATGCGATTTCTAATGAAAGATTTAAAACTCAATGAGAATCGCTCATTATTAAAAACAATTTTAGAAAACGCTTTACCAAAAACTAAACAAGATGTTGTTCTAATTTATGTTGCGGTAACAGGAAGCAAAAAAAATCAATTAATAGAGGAAACCTATGTTAAGAAAATTTATCCTCAAACGATTTATCAACATCATTGGACTGCGATTCAAGTAACCACAGCCTCGGGGTTATGTGCGGTGGTTGATATCGTTTTAAATAATCCCCAACATTATCATGGCCTTATAAGGCAAGAACAATTTTCTTTGGCTGAGATTTTGCAGAATCGATTTGGTAAAGTATTTCAATGAAAAATTGGAAAAACTTCTTTACATGGAAAAAATTATCTAATTTGTCATTGCGAGGAGCGTTAGCGACGTGGCAATCCAGAAGCAAACTTTGAAATCTGGTTTGCTTCCCCCTTCGCTAACGCTCGGGGTCGCAATGACGAGCTCCTTTTTTCATCAACGAAATACGTACCCTTTACAGCAATGACGATTAGAAAAAATGGAGATGAACAACATGGAAGAAATATTATCTGCATTGAATTTAAAACCACTTAATTTTGGCGCATCAAGTGGTGAAGAATGGTGGTCAAGCTCAACTGCATTGGGCACGTTACAATCCCATAACCCCACCAATGAAAAATTACTGGCTGAAATATATCGCCCTAACCAAGCTGATTATGAAAAAATTGTAAGTTGCGCGCAACAGAGCTTTCAGAGTTGGCAACAAGTGCCAGCGCCCAAGCGAGGAGAGCTCATTCGCCTTATTGCCAATGAATTGCGAATTAAAAAAGATGCTTTAGGTACTTTGATCGCATTAGAAAATGGCAAAATTAAACAAGAAGCCGATGGTGAAGTGCAAGAAATGATTGATATGGCCGATTTTGCCGTAGGTTTGTCTCGTATGATCTATGGCAATACCATGCCTTCAGAACGACCGCAACATCGTATGTATGAACAATGGCATCCGCTGGGTCCGGTGGGTGTCATTACCTCATTTAATTTCCCGGTGGCAGTATGGTCATGGAATGCGTTTATTGCAGCAATTTGTGGTAATACGGTAATTTGGAAACCGTCTTCTAAAGTGCCTTTGTGCGCACTTGCCGTGCAACATATTTGTAATCGAGTGATGCAGCAATGTGGCTATTCCGGTATTTTTTCTTTATTTGTGACAGATGATAATGCGTTGGCTGAAAAACTAGTCGCAGATAAACGATTGCCATTGATTTCTTTTACTGGTTCTACCGCAGTAGGACGAAAAGTAGGTGAAACGGTCGCCCGACGTCTGGGGCGTAGCCTGCTCGAACTCAGCGGTAATAATGCAATTATTGTAGATGAAACTGCCGATTTTAAATTAGCCATTCCTGCAATTGTATTCGGTGCTGTGGGTACTGCTGGACAACGGTGCACCAGCACGCGGCGCGTGCTAGTACATGAATCACGCTATAAAAAATTGATTAAGGCATTAATTGCGGCTTATCAAAAAGTGATTATTGGTAATCCGCTGGAAAAAAATGTCATGTTAGGACCATTAATTGATAAACAAGCGGTACAACACTATCAAGCGGCTTTACAAGAAGTAACAAAATTAGGTGGAAAAATTTTGTATGGGGGTGAAATACTTGATCGCCCCGGGTATTATGTACAACCAACGTTGGTGCGTGCGGAAAATCACTGGGATGTGGTACAACGTGAAACATTTGCTCCCATTTTGTATATCATGCCTTATCAAACTTTGCCTGAGGCAGTTGCTCTACAAAATGCAGTATCACAAGGATTAAGCTCAGCTTTATTTACTGAAAATTTGTTGCACGCTGAATATTTTCTTTCAGCAGCAGGAAGTGATTGTGGCATTGCTAATATCAACATCGGCACATCAGGAGCTGAAATCGGCGGCGCTTTTGGCGGCGAAAAAGAAACCGGCGGTGGGCGAGAAGCTGGCTCAACGGCTTGGCAAGCTTATATGAGACGCCAGACCAATACGATCAATTGGGGGCATGAACTGCCGCTGGCTCAAGGCATTCAATTCACGTTAGAATAAGGTAACAAGAGGTTCCATATGATGAATTCGCTTATTACATCACCGCAGCATCCTGTATTACCGGATGCAAAAGGTTTTTTCGGACAATACGGTGGTCAATTTGTGCCGGAAATTTTAAAACCCAATTTAGATGAATTGGAAAAAGAATTTTACACTATTTTGCATGATGCCGATTTTTGGCAAGCGTTTCAACGTGAGCTAACAGAATTCAGTGGTCGTCCCACACCTATCACCTACGCACGTAATCTCAGTAAACTGTGTGGCGGTGCGCAAATTTATTTAAAGCGTGAAGATTTAGGCCAAACCGGTTCACATAAAATTAATAATGTATTAGGACAAGGGTTGCTCGTCAAACGTTTAGGTAAAAAACGGGTTATTGCCGAAACGGGTGCTGGCCAACATGGTATTGCAGTGGCAACGATGGCAGCTCGTTTTGGATTACAAGCCTGCATTTATATGGGTAGCGAAGACGTAGCGCGGCAGCGCCCCAATGTATTCTGGATGCAACGGTTGGGTGCGACGGTGGTGCCTGTCACAGATGGTGCACGCACCTTGAAAGATGCTATTAACGAAGCACTACGTGATTGGTCTACCAACCCAGAAACCACTCACTATGTGCTCGGTACGGTTTGTGGTCCTCATCCTTTCCCAGCAATGGTAAGTTATTTTCAAAGTATTATTGGTTTAGAAGCTCGCCAGCAAATGCTGCAACAATATGGGCTACCTGATAAGGTGTATGCTTGTGTAGGAGGTGGCTCCAATGCTATGGGAATTTTCCAGGGTTTTTTTACCGATCCAGTAGAATTAGTGGGCGTAGAAGCAGGTGGCGTAGGTACTCATTTAGGTGAGCATGCGAGTCGTATCGCTTCTCATCAAGGTTCGGTAGGCATTGCCCAAGGGTTCAAAACACAATTTTTACAAACGGATGAAGGGCAGATGATAAATACTTACTCCGTAGCGGCTGGCTTAGATTTTATCGGCATTTCCCCCATTTTGGCACAATGGGCTGATGAAGGTAAAGTACGCATGGTGCAGATAAGCGATGACGAAGCGATTGAAGCAGTTCGCTTATTAATTAGGCAAGAAGGCATTATTCCTGCTTTAGAATCAGCACATGCGGTGGCTGGTGCGTTACGTGAAGCACGACAATTGCCTAAAGAAAATAAAATATTGATTAATTTATCTGGTCGAGGTGATAAAGATATTTTCACCATTGCCCGTGCTTTTAAAGATAAATCCTGGGCAGACTATTTGCGTGCTCAAGCAAGCAATTTCCCCTAAAAACTAAACTCAAATATTAAAAAACAAACTGATTATGAAAGCACTTTTACCCAAACTGTCTCCGAATGCGATTGGTTTAATTGGCCACACCATTATTAATTATCCTTCAGCGGTGCAAGCACGAGAATCAGTCGCCACAATGGTTAATGAAGGGGTGGCCTTAATTGAATTACAAATTCCATTTTCTGAACCCGTAGCAGACGGTCCATTATTTATGCGTGCTAACCACGAAGCGATTGCCGCAGGCGTTACTGTACAAGATTGTTTTACTTTTATGCACGAAATGAGCAAGGTGCACAAAATACCATTTGTATTTATGAGTTATGTCAATATTCTTTATAAACAAGGCTATGCTGCATTTGCCAAGCAAGCAGCACAAATGGGGGCTAAAGGTGTGATTGTCCCTGATTTAACCCTAGAAAATGCCCAAGAATATTTAGCAGCTTGTGCCGATCATGGGCTTGCTGCCATTCAAGTTATTCCACCCAATGTGAGTGAAGAACGTTTGAGTAAACTCGCAAAAGCATCACAAGGATTTGTTTATGCAGTCGCGCGCAGTGGTGTAACAGGAATGCAAACTCAATTTTCACAATTTTTTCCTGCATTTTTGCAGCGCTTACGGCAACATACTGATTTGCCGATTGCAGTTGGTTTTGGCATAACCTCGCCGGATGATGTGCGGTTTTTAAAATCTTATGCGGACTATGCAGTTGTAGGTAGTCAAGCATTACGAATTCTCCAAGAGCAAGGCATCGCCAAGTTGCAACAATTCTGGCATCAGCTTTATGAAGCGACGCAATAAATGACCTATGTATGCTCTTCATAGTTGAACGTTAAAACCCGTCATTGCTGTAAAGGTTACGTATTTCGTTGATGTGGAGAACGATTATTTCCTCCCCCTTGAAGCGGGGAGGGAACAATTCGGCTCTTCAATTATTTATTCAACAACGCCCTTGCAGA
>JBAUEV010000167.1:0-4705 GCA_049678805.1 Gammaproteobacteria bacterium | reverse complement strand
GAGTTAAAACAGAATGGTTTATTACAATTTCCTACTGTCATGGGCGGAGTAGTGCCGGTAGTGAATTTAGCGAATATTAAAGCAGGACAAATCAAATTATCTGGCACTGTATTAGCCGATATTTATTTAGGAAAAATAAAAAAATGGAATGATGCTGCTATTGTTAAACTCAACCCAGGTATAACTTTACCCGATCAAGCTATCACTGTTGTTCATCGCTCTGATGGTTCAGGCACCACATTTTTATTTACTAATTATTTAGGCAAAGTAAATAAAACTTGGCAAACGCAAGTAGGTAGTGATGCTGCTGTTGCTTGGCCAGTGGGTATTGGTGGTAAAGGTAATGAGGGAGTTGCTGCGTATGTGCAACGCCTCAAAGGTGCCATTGGTTATGTTGAGTTTGCCTATGCCCAACAAAATCAGTTGGCTTATCTACAATTACAAAATAAAAGTGGCAATTTTGTAATGCCTAATACCGAAACCTTTAAAGCTGCCGCCGCTAATGCCGATTGGCAACACGCCCCCAGTTTTAATAAAATTCTCACTGATATGGATGGCAAAACCAGTTGGCCAATCACTGGGGCCACGTTTATTTTAATGCATGTCCAACAAGATCAACCGGAACATGCTAAAGCTGTATTGCAATTTTTCGCTTGGGCATATCGTCAGGGCGATGCAATGGCGTTGACACTTAATTACATTCCCATGCCTAAAAATGTGGTTAAGCTAATTGAAAATCATTGGCGCACTGAAATTAAAGATACTCATGGTAAAGCCATTTGGAATTAAAGCGCCATGAATCTTACCGATTATTCAGTCAGTGAGCAAATTGATAATAAAGTTCTCGTCATGCAAAACTTGCCGCGGCGTAAGTTTAATCTGCATTATATAGCAGATTACCTATTGCATCACGTTACGCGCTTGGCTGCATGCGCTATGCTTCTTGGATTGGCCGTGATGCTGATTTACCTAGTCCAAGGAAGTTGGCCAGCGATTAAAACATTTGGTTGGCATTTTGTAATAAGCACCGATTGGAATCCTGTAACGCAAAAATTCGGTGCTTTACCCGCAATTGTGGGTACCTTAGTTACAGCATTGATTGCTTTATTAATTGCAGTACCTATTAGCATAGGCATTGCGGTGTTTCTAACTGAACTAGCACCGAGTTGGTTGGAATATCCCTTACGTATTGCAATAGAGCTGTTGGCTGGAATTCCTAGCATTATCTATGGTATGTGGGGATTATTTGTTTTTGCGCCAGTGTTTGCCAATCATGTAGAACCTTGGCTAAATGATAAATTAGGCAATTTCGCTTTTATTGGCGCATTATTTCAAGGCCCACCTTTAGGTATCGGCATTCTCACTGCTGGAATTATTTTAAGTATTATGATTATTCCCTTTATGGCGTCAGTTATGCGAGATGCTTGTGCCATTGTGCCTGATTTGCTGAAGGAATCAGCCTATGGTTTAGGTGCCACCACCTGGGAAGTTGTGCGCCAGGTGATATTACCTTATGCAAAACCAGGAGTAATCGGCGGTATTATGCTAGGTTTAGGCCGGGCATTAGGAGAAACAATGGCAGTGGCCTTTGTCATTGGTAATGCGCATCAATTAACGGCATCTTTATTAATGCCAGGTAGCAGCATTTCTTCAGTCTTGGCAAATGAATTTACCGAGGCGACTGGCAAACTTTATAATGCAGCGCTCATTGAATTAGGTTTATTACTGTTGATAATTACTTTTATCATTTTAGCTTTGGGAAAATGGTTGATGCTGTATTTACATCATATCCCTCATAAGAGTTCTTGAGGAGGGTTATGCTAGATCGTTTTGCACGTCGTCGCCTCATTAACATCATCAGTTTATCCGCAACAGTATTAGCAGTAGCTATTGGTTTATGTTGGTTAGGCTGGATATTAAGCACTTTATTACAGCAGGGTTTAGTAGGATTACATTGGGATGTATTCACTAAAATTACCCAGCCACCTGGCAGCAGCGGTGGGTTATTAAATGCGATTGTGGGTAGTTTATTGATGGCGGGTACGGCCATTTTAATTGGCACACCCGCAGGATTATTAATCGGCATCTTTTTAGCAGAATATGGTAATGCGAGTAAATTGGCGGTTATTACTCGTTTTGTAAATGATGTATTACTGAGTGCACCTTCGATTTTATTGGGATTATTTGTTTATCAACTGCTTGTTATTCAGGTGAAACATTTTTCGGGCTGGGCGGGTGCGTTTGCCTTAGCATTACTAGTGATTCCGGTGGTAACTCGCACCACAGAAAATATGTTCCGCCTGGTGCCAAATACTTTACGCGAAGCCGCTGCAGCTTTAGGCACCCCACAGTGGAAAATAATACTTTCTTTGATTTTGCGAGTATCACGTACGGGTGTTTTAACCGGTATTTTACTGGCATTGGCACGTATTATTGGTGAAACAGCGCCCCTATTATTTACAGCATTAAATAACCAATTTTTGAGCTTTGATATGAACAGGCCGATGGCAAATTTGCCTACGGTTATTTTTCAATATGCTATGAGTCCCTATGCTGATTGGCATCGTTTAGCATGGCAAGGTGCTCTAATCATTACTTTTTGGGTGTTAAGTTTAAATATTTTAGTGCGAGTTATTTTCAAACAAAAACCACCGTTGCATTAATCCTGTTTATTATGAGAGATTAACCAATGACCATAAAAAATCCAGCTATAAAAATTGCAGTTCGTGATCTCAATTTTTATTATGGCCAATTTCAAGCGTTGAAAAATATTCGTCTTGATATTTATCAACAAAAAATTACTGCCTTTATTGGACCTTCCGGTTGTGGTAAATCGTCTTTATTACGCTCGATGAACCGTATTTATGAGCTTTATAATGACCAACATGTCAATGGTAAAATTTTTTTAGATGATATTGATATTTTGCATACCCATCAAGATTTGAATCGTTTGCGTAGTAGAGTAGGGATGGTGCTGCAAAAACCCACACCTTTTCCAATGTCTATTTTTAACAATGTTGCCTTTGGAGTTCGATTGTATGAAAAGCTTAGTCAAGTTGCGCTTACCGAGCGGGTTGAATGGGCATTGCGTAAAGCAGCATTATGGGATGAGGTAAAGCACAAATTGAAGCAAAGTGGGTTGAGTCTATCGGGTGGACAACAACAACGCTTATGTATTGCACGGGCAATTGCAATCAAACCAGAAGTATTATTATTGGATGAACCTACTTCAGCGTTGGATCCCATTGCCACAGCGCATATTGAAGAGCTTATTAGCGAGTTAAAGCAAGAGTATACTATTGTAATAGTAACGCATAATATGCAACAAGCAGCACGGATTTCTGATTACACCGCTTATCTTTATTTAGGCGAGTTGGTAGAATTTGATACCACAGCACAAATTTTTGCTCAGGCTGCTAATCAGGCAACACGGGATTATATTAGTGGACGTTTTGGTTGAGTATACGCCTTGCGTTTTAATTTTAGGTTGTTATACCTCCCCTTTCGCAATCCTCATGTATTATTTAGTCGGACATTAAAAGCTCGTCATTGCGACCCCGAGCGCCAGCGAAGGGGGAAGCAATCCAGGTTTCAAAGTTTGCTTCTGGATTGCCGCGTCGCTAACGCTCCTCGCAATTGTAAAGGTTACATATTTCGTTGATGAAAAGGTTATATTAGCTTTTTAGTTGTTGAATAATAATTGAAGAGCCGAATTGTTCCCTCCCCGCTTCAAGGGGGAGGGCTAGGGTGGGGGTGCTCAAAATAAGCGTTTTAAATTGGAAATTCTTTAGAATAGATCACCCCCACCTTAATCCTCCCCCTTGCAGGGGGACAGCAATGACGGAAATGCTGGATCCCGCAGTCAACCCCCGGGAAGACAAATTTTAACTTAACGGAGTAGTACTATTTATACACTGCAGTTGCTCAAGAGGGTTGCGCCTAGCCTAAAACTTAAACATCTTATAGTTTAACTTGAGCTTATTTTTATAGTGTTTATAATAACATTATTTTGTTGAATAATAGCTGGGGGGATACAATGCTTAATTCTTCTGATTTAAACCCGAATGAAGATGAAATAAAGAGTTTAGAAATAAAGAATTTAATAGAGCAGGCAAGAAAACATCATGCGGCGGGTCGGGCGCGCCCATCTTCACGCTGATTTCTATTGCTGCGAAAAGGCGATTGACGATTACAATCAAGCTATTGAACTCGGTGCAAAGTTACATGTAGGCGATTTCTTTCTGTTGTTTTTTGCCAACTTAGAACCCTCAACATCAATTCGCTTCCAGGCATTACTTAAAAGAATAGACCAAACTACCGATGTAAATCTGAATTGTCTGTATGAGAATAGATTGCGCCACCCCGAATTGCTGCCGTATCTAGTTACCAGTAATCAGGATGCAGCTGTCATTGAGTGTTTTCTACAAAAAATTGATAAAAAAGAGCTGACAAGTTTTCTTCAGGAGCATGGCCTTGATCGGATTAAGAAGTGTTTGGATGAAAACAAAAAACTAAACAATAATGAACAAAGGGAGTTCAAAGCACAATTTTATCGTATACATGATAATGTCTACACAGACGAGAAGGCAGGGAAGTGCGAAGCACGAGCCGCCGAGCCCGCGGTAGCCGCGTCTAGCGGCGTTAAGTCATTGGCGAAGCCTATTGTTGGCGGAGACAGGACGGCCGCGGCAGAAGGAAATACCGT
>JBAUEV010000166.1:0-1691 GCA_049678805.1 Gammaproteobacteria bacterium | reverse complement strand
ACTCAAACCACAAAACCCTGTATTGCGCATTAATCTTTTTCTTTCAAAATGCCATTTGAATTTCTCTAAAATAAAACAACCACAAGGAGCTTTTAAATGGCACAAAGAAATGATTATGATACCCCTTGGAAAAATCTACTCGATATTTATTTTCAACCTTTTATGGAAATTTTCCACCCTGAGGCAGCAGAAGCCATTGATTGGACAAAAGGTTATGAATCGTTGGACAAAGAATTAAGTGCAATTACGAAAGGTGCGAAAGTCGGTAAGCGCGCTGTAGATAAGTTGATGAAAGTTTGGCTTAAGAATGGTAATGAAGTATGGGTGCTTTTACACATTGAAGTTCAAGATCAATGGGAAGAGGCTTTTCCTGAGCGTATGTTTGTTTATTATTATCGAATCTTTGACAAGTATAAAAAACCGGTCGTGAGTTTGGTAGTTTTGACGGATTCTAACCGCAATTGGCCACCTAGTTACTATGAGCAATCCCTTTGGGGTTGTAATCTTCGTTTTGAGTTTGTACGAGTTAAATTGTTGGATTATGAAGCCCAACGTGAAACTTTACAGGCAAGCAGCAATCCTTTTGCGTTAGTTATTTTAACGCATTTAGATGCTTTAAAAGCAGGTCGGAATGCTGAACAGCGGTTTGCGATGAAGCTCAATTTAACCCGTCGTTTATATGAGAAAGGGTGGGATAAAGCAGCGGTTATCAACTTATTTAGTTTTATTGACTATGTGGTGGCGTTGCCCAAGCCGCTTGAGCTAAAATATTTAAATGAAATTGCACACTTAGAGGAGGAGAAAAAAATGGCTTATATTACTTCAGCAGAGCGTTTTGGTATGGAAGTGGGTGTTAAAAGAGGGTTGGAGCGGGGGCTAGCGCAAGGAATAGCACAAGGAATAGCACAAGGAATAGCGCAAGGAATAAAGCAAGGAATAGCAGAAGGAAAGGCAGAAGGAAGAGTAGAAGGCGAAAAGGTAGTATTGTTGTGTCAATTAGAGCGAAAATTTGGCGTAATATCAAAACGTTACCGCAATCAAATTGAAAAAGCCAATTCTGAAAAACTTTTAATATTGGCGGAACGCTTATTAGAAGCCAATTCACTTGAAGAAATATTTGAAACATCGGTGGAAGTCTAATTTGTGGAACGTTAAAAAACCCTCATTGCGAAGGAGCGCAGTGATTAAGGCAATGAGGGGTTTTTAACGTTTGACAATAAGTGTTTCAATTCATGAGTGGGCATACCAACCCCAGAGCTGTCCCCTGCTAACTCAATCCTGCAATCTTTCTTAGCAAAAATTTTTGCACGAAGTTGCGATTAAAAATAGGAAATGCAATACGATTGCGCAAGAATTTTAGCAGTGGCTGTTGCAGTGCCATTAAGTCAGTAAGACGATTGGTCATTTTAATAACTCGCCTGCCCACCGGATAACGTAATGCCGTATAATCCGCTAACTTGTCGTCGGCCATCAATTGCGCGAATACCATCGCATCTTCTATTCCTAAATTCATACCGCGGCCACCTACAGGTGAATGAATATGAGCAGCATCGCCTGCTAAAAATACTCTATTCTTTTGATAAGAACTGGCTTGGCAATAATCTATTTTGAATTTTGATTGCCACAAAACTTCTTGAGTATCACCTTGTTTAAGGAATGGCGTGTCAAAAATATCGTGTGCTGTATTACTT
>JBAUEV010000165.1:0-7190 GCA_049678805.1 Gammaproteobacteria bacterium | reverse complement strand
GATGTATTCTGCCCCGTACTTGATACGGGGTCGCAGGATGCAGTTTTGTCTGAAAACAGCTCCCCAGCTGCTTCTTATATTTTAATGCGGAAGTCCTGGAGATTATGCAAGGCTATTTGACGGAAATAAAATGGAGACACCGATGACAAATCAAAATAATGGAGAAAAACAATGCGAGATCGGTATGGTTGGCTTAGGTGTCATGGGGCGCAACTTGTTGCTGAACATGGCAGATCATGGCTTTGCAGTCGCGGGGTATGACAAGGATAGAGATAAAGTCGACAGCTTGCGCAAAGAATCCAAAAAGCTGCCTATCTATGGCGCGAATACCAGCAAGGAATTCTTGAAGTTGCTCCGAAAGCCACGTGCAATCATGCTGCTCGTACCTGCCGGGCGCCCCGTTGATTTAGTCATAAACGAACTATTACCTCATCTGGAAGTAGGTGATCTTATCATCGATGCTGGCAATTCCCACTTCACTGACACCGATATTCGTGCACAACATTTGCAAGAAAAAGGCATTCAATTTTTAGGTGTTGGCGTATCAGGAGGGGAAGAGGGTGCTCGTCTAGGGCCAAGCATCATGCCTGGCGGCCCAAAAGCAGCCTATGAACAAGTGCGTCACATTTTAGAAGCTGTCGCTGCTAAAGTGAACGGCGAACCGTGTGTGACTTATCTGGGTACAGGATCAGCGGGACATTATGTAAAAATGGTTCATAACGGTATAGAGTACGGAATAATGCAGCTTATCGCCGAAACCTACGATTTGATGAAACGTGGGTTGGGCTTGAAAAACGACCAATTACGTGAGGTATACCATTCATGGAACAACTCTGAATTGAACAGTTACCTGATAGAAATCACCAGTCACATTTTCGGAAAGATTGATGAAAAAACGGGTAAGCAGTTGATTGATGAAATCTTAGATGTAGCTCAACAAAAGGGTACCGGTATGTGGACTTCGCAAAGTGCGATGGAATTACAAGTACCCGTTCCAACCATTGATTTGGCGGTTGCGATGCGAGACTTATCCGTATTGGTAAAAGAACGTGAACAAGCGGGTGTTTTATATAAACGACCTATACCGCTTTTAATCATTGACCACAATCTATTTTTAAAGCGGCTGCAAAGCGCGCTTTTTATCGGCCTGATAATCGTCTATGCCCAAGGTATGGCGCTTTTGACGGTTGCATCTGAAAAGTATAGCTATCACCTCGATCTCGAAGCTGTAGCAAGAATTTGGCGGGGTGGCTGCATCATCCGCGCACGATTACTGGAAGACATCTGCGCTGCATTTCGCTTAAATGACAAATTGCCAAATTTGCTACTCGATCCCAATTTGGCAAAAAAAATCATGGTACACCAGGAAAATTTACGTCAGGTATTAAGTGAAGCCTGCCTCTTAGGCGTGCCCACCCCAACACTGATGATTACACTCAGTTATCTGGATGCCTATCGTAGCACTTGGTTGCCAGCTAATCTCATTCAAGCACAGCGTGATTATTTCGGCGCACATCGTTATGAGCGCACTGATGCCAAAGGGACATTTCATACTGAATGGGAAAAGGATTTACCAATATGAGGCAATTTAAAAGAACATCGCTAGATGACCTTTGTGTTAACACTATCCGCATGTTATCCATTGATGCGGTGCAAAAAGCCGATAGTGGTCATCCCGGTTTACCGCTTGGGGCAGCACCCATGGCTTACGTTGTGTGGACCTATTTTCTTAAGCATAATCCCACAAATCCTGAATGGTATGATCGTGATCGTTTTGTGCTTTCGGCGGGGCATGGATCCATGTTGCTCTACAGTTTGTTGTATCTTACTGGTTATGACCTCCCCATGGCGCAAATTAAACAATTCCGTCAGTGGGGAAGTATCACACCAGGTCATCCTGAAAGTGAACTAACGCCAGGTGTGGAAGTCGCGACCGGCCCACTAGGTCAAGGATTTGCTAATGGTATTGGTATGGCGATTGCCGAAGCCTATCTCGCTGCTCGCTATAATCGACCCGGTTTTAATATTATCGATCACTATACTTATGGAATTGTAAGTGATGGCGATTTAATGGAAGGTGTTGCATCAGAAGCAGCCTCACTGGCGGGTCATTTGCGATTAGGCAAGCTAATTTATTTGTACGACAACAATCACATTACGCTTTCTGCCTCAACACAACTCGCCTTTACCGAAGATCGTCAAAAACGCTTTGATGCATATGGCTGGCATACACAAGTTATTGATGATGGCAATAATTTGGAAGCTATTTATCAAGCAATCGAAACTGCACGTCAAGAAACCAAACGTCCCTCATTAATTTTGATAAAAACACATATCGCTTATGGGTCTCCTCATAAGCATGACACCTTTGAAGCGCATGGTTCACCGCTTGGAGTAGAAGAAGTCAAACTCACCAAACAAAATCTGGGTTGGCCTGAAAAACCCGCATTTTACGTTCCCCAAAAAGCAGAGAAACATTTTCGCAAGGCGATTGCTTATGGCCGGCAAGCAGAAAAGAAATGGAATGCGAAATTGGCAACTTATACAAAAAAATATCCGCCACTTGCTAAAGAATTGCATCAATTCATGAAAGCTGAACTGAAAAAAGGTTGGGATGAAAACATTCCACACTTCCCAGCAGACGAGAAGGGTTTAGCTACTCGTGATGCTTCAGCAAAAGTAATGCAAGCCATTAATCCTAATCTTCCGGGCTTTATTGGCGGATCAGCTGATTTGAATCCATCCACAAAAACAGAACTTATCAATTTTGGCAATTTCCAAAGCTCAGCAACAGCAGTTGGTGATTTACAAGGTTCTGTAGACGGTGGTTGGAATTACGCTGGTCGCAATTTGTATTATGGCGTCAGAGAACATGCAATGGGTGCGATATCAAATGGCTTGGCCACTTTTAGTGGCATTATTCCTTTTGCAGCCACATTCTTGATTTTCTCGGATTACATGCGACCTCCAATGCGGCTCGCTTCGCTCATGAAGCTGCAAGTCATTTATGTTTTTACTCACGATAGCATCGGGTTAGGAGAAGATGGTCCCACTCATCAGCCGATAGAGCAACTTGCAAATCTCCGTGCCATTCCGCGTTTAACTGTCATACGGCCTGCAGATGCAAATGAAACGGCTGTGGCGTGGCAAATAGCAATCGAAACACGACATCATCCAGTAGCGCTTATCTTGACTCGACAAAAAGTCCCAACCCTGGATAGAAAACAGTTTGCATCTGCCGAAGGTCTTCGCCGCGGTGCATACATCTTGGAGGATGCGCCCAAAGGTAAACCCGCAATCATTTTAATTGCCAGTGGTTCTGAAGTAAGCTTGATCGTTGCCGCAAAACAAAAATTACAAGCACAAAAAATTCCAGTACGAATAGTATCTATGCCAAGTTGGGAATTATTTGCAGCACAATCACAAAAATACCGTGATTCCGTATTACCCCCATCGGTCACAGCGAGGCTAGCAGTTGAAGCTGGCGTCTCGCAAGGTTGGGAGCGTTATATAGGAAATAGCGGTGATATGATAAGCATTGAAGATTTTGGTGCTTCAGCACCTGGTCCAATTGTTATGCAAAAATATGGATTTACTGTAGAAAACGTCTGTAAACGAGCATTGGCTCTAGTGCAGGAGGCATCTGAATGAAAGCGAACCCCTTAAACAAGTTAGAAGCGCTTGGTCAATCTATTTGGCTTGATTATATCAAGCGAGACCTAATTACTAGCGGCAAACTCAAAAAATTAATTACTGAAGATAGTTTGTGCGGAATGACTTCAAACCCCAGTATTTTTGAAAAAGCCATTGCCGAAAGTCATGATTACGATCAGGACATCAAGAAAATGTCGCGTGAAGGTAAAGACGTTAACTTTATTTATGAAACGCTGACGCAAAAAGACGTGCAAGATGCTGCAGATGAATTTCGCAATCTATATAACCAAACTAATGGTCAAGCTGGTTATGTTAGTTTAGAAGTAAACCCACATCTTGCCCATGATACAAAGGGCACGATTGAAGAAGCCCGGCGCTTGTGGAAAGCACTGAATCGCCCCAACGTTTTAATCAAAGTCCCAGCAACAAAGGAAGGTCTACCTGCTATCAAACAACTGATCAGCGAAGGCATTAATGTTAATGTAACTTTACTCTTTGGATTACCTCGTTATCGAGAAGTGGCGGAGGCCTACATAGCTGGAATAGAAACACGCGTTGAGCAAGAAAAGCCGGTGAAACAAATAGCTTCCGTTGCTAGCTTTTTCTTGAGTCGTATTGATGTACTACTCGATCCTATATTTGAGAAATTCATGGCTGAAAATACGGAACGATCGAAGCTTGCCAAACAGTTACATGGTCAAATTGCAATTGCTTCCGCAAAAATTGCATATCACATTTATGATGAAATATTTAATAGCGATCGGTTTAAGAAGCTAGCTGCAAAAGGTGCTCACGTGCAACGACTGCTCTGGGCCAGCACAAGCACCAAGAATCCCGATTATAGTGATATAAAATACGTTGAAGCACTGATTGGACCTCAGACTGTCAACACGTTGCCGCTTGAAACGATAGAGGATTATCGTAATCATGGTGACCCAAAAGCGCGACTCGGATTAGAGCTTGATAAAGCGATGTATTTTTTTCAACAATTGCCAGAACTTGGCATCAATATAGATAAGGTGACGCAACAACTTGAGAATGAAGGTGTGGATAAATTTACTGAAGCCTACGATCAACTCATAGAAACTTTAAAAAAAGCATTGTCAAAAAATGAAATTAAGAAAAAGTAATAAAAGTAGAGGATTATGCAATGAATCGAGTGAATCAACAAACCACTACGCAGTTCTCAGCGGGCATTTATATTGATGCGATTGGAGCAGAATTAAATGTTTGGCAAAAGGAAAATAAAGTACAACGCTTGTGGGCGCATGACGCGACGCTTTGGACTAATTCAGACGAAAGCAAATGGATGGGTTGGTTAAATGTGGCGGCAGAAAAAAGTGAAGTGCCACGCATTGAAGCCCTAGCAAATGAAATTAAAGCAGCTGGCTTTGTCGATATTGTGTTGATGGGAATGGGTGGTTCAAGTCTTTGTCCTGCGATGATGGCTAAAACATTTGGGAAAATCGCGGATTATCCGCGATTACATATATTGGATTCAACGGACCCGTTGCAGATTCGTCATTTAGAAGAACGCATTGATTTGAAAAAAACACTCTTCATTGTTTCAAGTAAATCAGGCAACACTTTAGAACCGAATATCTTTAAAGAATATTTCTATACGCGCTTGCAAACGGTATTAAATAAAACAAAAGTGGGTGATCGTTTTCTGGCTATTACTGATTCGGGCAGTGCACTAGAAACGATTGCTAAAAATGACCATTTCAAAGCTATTTTTTATGGTGTATCTTCGATTGGTGGGCGCTATTCTGCACTGTCCAATTTCGGTATGGTGCCATCAGGATTAATGGGCGTGAATGTGAAAGAGTTTTTACATCATGCCGAAATAATGCAACAGGCCTGCTCGCCCAATGTCTTGGTGAAAGATAATCCAGGCGTTGTTTTAGGCGTGATCTTGGGTGTTTGTGCAAAACAGGGCAAAAATAAGATAACTCTTATTGCCTCACCAGGTATCCATTCCTTGGGGGCGTGGCTTGAACAACTACTTGCTGAATCTACCGGTAAAAATGGCAAAGGTCTGATTCCAGTAGACCAGGAACCTTTGGGTGAACCCAGTGTCTATGGTGATGATCGAGTATTTGTTTATATACGTTTAGCAGATGCGCCTGATCCTGACCAAGAGCGCGCTGTGCGTGCATTGGAGCAATCGGATTTTGTGGTCGTGAGGCTCAATGTGCCGGATAAAATTCATCTGGGTGCTGAATTATTTCGCTGGGAAATTGCCACTGACGTTGTGGGTAGCATCCTGGACATTGATCCATTTAATCAACCGGATGTTGAAGAAAGTAAGATTCTTACTTCGCAATTAACTGCTCAATATGAGCGAACAGGAAAATTAATTCAGCCAAGCCCATTTTTTTCTGAAGATGGCATGACACTCTTTACTGATGAAAAAAATGAGCAGGAGATTTCCAAACAGTTGGTTGGTGCGCCAAGTATTGCCGGGTATTTGCGAGCACATCTAAACAGGGTAAAAAAAGGGGATTATGTTGATTTATCCGCATTTATCGAGATGTCGGATGAAAATACCGCCTTGTTACAAGAGAGCAGGGTTCTCATTCGCAATAATAAAAAAGTAGCCACCTGCTTAGGCTTTGGACCACGTTTTTTACACTCAACAGGACAAGATTATAAAGGCGGCCCAAATATTGGCGTATTTTTACAAATTACGGCGGATTATAGCGAAGATATTCAGGTCCCTGGTCATCGCTACACGTTTGGTTTAGTCATTACTATGCAAGCACAAGCTGATTTCATTGTCCTTGAAAAACGTTTCCGGAGGGTATTACGGATCCATTTAGGAAACGATGTGCGGGGTGGCCTGCAACGATTACGAGAGGTAATAGCGCATTATTCCCTACCCCTGCAAGGCTGATTATCTGACTCGTCATTGCTGTTAGGGTTACGTATTTCGTTGATGCCCGAAGACAATCCGTCATTGCGAGGAGCGAAGCATACATGGCAATCCCCGAAAGCCGTCAAGGAAAGAGCCCGATGAATGCCTTTTATACTAAACTACCTCAGTTTTTCCATCAAGTTATAAGGTCTCTTATGGGCGAAATTAGATAGGAAATGCATCTTCAGGCGGGGCCCGTCGGAACCCGCCGCGTCTGTCTCTAATTCAATACAGCACGTCAGATGTGATGAGACATATTGACCTTTCATTAAAGACTCGGTTTATAGGAAAAATAAAGCGTCTATTTTCTAACTAACTTAATTCTACTAATTGCAACCGTTCAGTCAAATGCATTTAGCTGAACGGTTACAGAGAAACAAATCAAAGCAAGTTCTAGAAAGAAGAAATTAGCTCTTATTGAAAACATGAATCCAGAATGGCAGGATTTGTATGAAACATTGGTATAAAAACTCTGGATTGCCGCGTCGCTAACACTCCTCGCAATGACGGCTTTCAGGGATTGCCATGTATGCTTCGCTCCTCGCAATGACGGATTAGTACTACTTCGTTAAGTAGTACGAGTGTCTGGTAAATCTGTATCCTACAATTACCCTAAAAT
>JBAUEV010000164.1:0-1657 GCA_049678805.1 Gammaproteobacteria bacterium | reverse complement strand
GAACCTATTGTAACAAAAAAAATTATTTTAAGTTCCTCAACCAGCGAGCGCCCCATGTCGCTCTGTACACGACAAAAATTTTTCTACTACCGCGACTTAGTAAAATCGTTGGGTAAGAATGCCGTCGGGTACCCTGACGGCATTCTAAAACCTTTTAATCATTTTAGTCGTGTAAAGGCCCATGTCGTTTTGCGATCCCTTGTATGCTTGTGGTTTGTAGACAGGTAGGGTATTTTCGCCAATTGCTAAGGAAACAATTGGATGAGTCTATGTCAGCATTATTGATTAATGGCGTCCCAGTGGAATGCATCAACTCAGCCGCGGTTACTTACCATGTGCCCGCGACGTTAATCATATCGGTAATAAAAGCTGAAAACGGCCGAATCGGCCAAGCAAACGTTAACCGTAATGGGACGCTGGATTATGGTCCGATGCAGATCAATTCCATTTGGCTAGCAAATGTTGCCCGATATGGTTATACAGCGTGGATGTTGCAATATGATCCTTGTGCTAATGTGGAGGTGGGTACATGGATATTAAGCCAGCAAATTGCTAATAATGCTGCTTTATGGCGTGCAGATAATGGTCAAACGATGTGGCAAGGGGTTGGCGACTATCATTCCCACCAACCGACGGAAAATGCAATCTATCGTTACCGTGTAGCACATATTTATCGTTGGTTAATGCAGCAGCTTGATAATCGCGCCGTAAGGTAACTTTAACTTAAGTTTAATACTTGAGGCGCGCACGCTATAAAGATAATCTTTTTCATCCTCTAAAAATCCTTTATAGCCTTTAGAAATAAAAAAACCTGGATTGCTTCCCCCTTCGCTGGCGCTCGGGGTCGCAATAACGGGTTTTTAACATTCGACTAAAGATGATTTAAACACCGAGATAAGCAGCACTTTTTTTACACCCGCTGTACCCCGGTTTGAAATTGACCATCCGAATATAAATCTACCCAACGATAACCAGGAGGTGTAGGGTCAATTACAATAGATTGCCTATTAGGCATCAATTGAACACAGGTTGAGGGTGTGCCAAAAAAAGCAATTTTGTCCTCGGTTCCTGAATACTCGCTATGAAGATGACCAAACAAAATAACCCGTACTTGGGGATGGTTGGCAAGAAGTTGCCAAAAATCATTGCCGTTACTTAGACTACCTGCAATGTTAGAAGGGTCTTCAGCAAGTTGCTGGGGTGGATGATGTAAAGCAATTAAGCTGTAATGATTAGGAAAATTCTGCAAGCAGTGGGATAAATGTTGCAATTCTTCATTGGCTAAAAAGCCGCCGCTTTCTCCAACTTTTTGCGAATTAAGCAAAATAATTTGCCAATTGTCCAGGAGAATATGTTTGGTTAATTGCACATGACTGCGTGGCAATGTTTTTGACATCAGTGTGAAATTATCATGATTACCCGGTATACAATAAATCGGTAACTTCAAGGTATTTAGATCATCGGCTAAATGCTGGTAAGATTCTATCGTATTGTCTTGCGAAAGATCGCCAGTTACAAGAACTAATTCGGGTTGAATAGGATCATTACTGATAGTCGTTAGCACTCTGCGTAAAGAAGCCGTTGTGTTAACGCCTAACATTTTTTGGTGCACATCGCCAAAATAATGCGTGTCAGTAATTTGAACAATGCGTAATGG
>JBAUEV010000163.1:0-7679 GCA_049678805.1 Gammaproteobacteria bacterium | reverse complement strand
GTCGTAGGTTCGATCCCTACACGGCCCACCAAGAAAATCAAGGACTTACACTCGCTCTCCAACGACCCGTAAAAACTCTTGTGGGAGTTTTGCGTGACAAGAAGGTAGCGACTTCAAACCAAAGCTTTACCTTTACACCCGTATAGTCGCAAAATATAATATATAATGTTACTTTATGAGACTATATGGGAAATTTTATGCATCTAACTGACTTTTTAACTAAATTAAGCGCAAAAGGCAACTGCTGCTTCACTTTCACACAAGTCAAAGAAGCCTTTGATATCTCTGATATAGCAGCAAGAGCCGCCTTGAGACGCTTAAAACAAAAAGGTGAGCTAGCCCATCCCTTAAGCGGTTTTTACGTGATTGTACCGCCGGAACTACACGACCCACAGAAAAATTAATGACTTTGCAACATTCCTAAATTTATATGCCTAAGCAAGCTATCGCTATACGACATGTTGATTTTGAAAACCTTGGTTCATTGGCTGACGTATTAACCCAAAACAATTTCAGTTTTAAATATTTAGATGTCGGCATACAAACGTTATCAAATTTTAATCCCTTACAACCTGATTTGCTGATTGTGTTGGGTGGACCTATCGGTGTCTATGAAACAGAAAGTTATCCGTTTCTTCGGGACGAAATTAAATTATTAAAACAACGTTTAGCGGCAGATTTACCGACCCTGGGCATTTGTCTTGGCGCACAACTGATTGCTGCCGCATTAGGCGCTAACGTTTACCCGGGAGGAAAAAAAGAAATAGGCTGGTTTCCACTCGAACTCAATGATACTGCCAAAAAAACTTATTTTCAGCATTTAGCACCCGAAAAAACTTTAGTTTTTCACTGGCATGGTGATACTTTTGATTTGCCCAAAAATGCCCAGCTACTTGCTTCAACCCTTCTTTACTGCAATCAAGCTTTCACTTACGGAAAAAATACACTTGCTTTGCAATTTCATCCGGAAGTTACCCCTACTGGTTTAGAACGTTGGTATATCGGACATGCTTCCGAGCTAGCAAAAACAGCAATGAACATTAATCAATTACGGATTGATGCCAATAAATACGGTGAGAAACTTCTCACTCAAGCTCAAAAATTTTGGCAAGCATGGTTAGCAGCGAATGTGGCGCCGTAAAAAGTGCTTTTATGTTGACCCTACAATCACTATAAGCTATATTTAAAAATCAAAACTGAATGATTCGCTTAAACTAATCCATAATTATTATAAGGAGAAAGCCATGCCAGAAATCACTCAAGAAGAATTTCAACAACTCTGCTAACGGTTAAAAGACAACGACCCCACTTTGACTACGCTCGATTTGAGCGGTTATCCTAATGAAAAAGGCTTTATTGGCGACGCAGAGGCCAAAGCGCTCGCCGAAGTCCTACAATACAATAACACCCTCTTGGAGATTGACTTGAGCTTTAACCAAATCGGTCCTGACGGCGCCAAAGCCTTTGCCGAGACCCTACAACACAATAACACCCTCTTGCAGATTGACTTAGACGCTAACCAGATCGGCGATGACGGCGCCAAAGCCCAACAAACCATTGAAATTTGCCTGAAATACAATCAGAAAATCGTTCAGCACCAAGCACAACTGCGATTTCAGCTGCTAGAACAAGAAAAAACCCGCCGCTACCAAAACATCTTAACCGATGCTCAGCAAGCACTGGACGAACATCGCGATCAATTCCAAGAAAATCAGCAAATCTTTGCCGAAGAAACCACCCGTTTACAGCAGTTAGAAAAATTCCTGAGTGATGACCAAGTGGCTATTGAACAAAAGCAGCATGAATTAGAGGCTGTGCAACAACAACTGAATAGCGTTGACAAGCGTGATGTCAATTGGCAAGAAAAAGCAGCTGAACTCTTGACACAGCAGCAACAGTTGCAGCAGGAGAACGCCGAATTGTTGGAAGACAAACAAACCCTTCTCGAAAAGTATCAAGTATTGATCCTAGCTGAAGATTTGGAGCAAACCATACAATCATTTCAAATAGCGCAACAAAATTTAATTAACTTCGAAAAAGAATTGCAAAGTGCGCAGAAGGAATTGCAAAGTGCGCTGAAGCAAGCAAACGAAGCCGAGAGCGATCTTCGCGAAGCACGAGAAAAAGCAGGATTTAAAGCCAAACCTCACGAAATTGAACCCGAATTAAAGCTTCCTCAAACGGAGTTACCAGTCAAACAATCAGCTACTCCACCCACTAACATTGCTAATAATCCTCAAATTTTATTTGCTGCGTCAGGGAGTAGCCAGCCAACCACAACGACGGCTGAGAAACCAATATCACCGACTGATAGTCTTTTGAGTCCCCTAATCAGAAACTAGAAGGATGCCTTCAGGCGACGTGCCGCGCTTTATGCGCGGTATCCAGTTTTTTCGTCGTTGCGAGGAGGCTGGTTAGCAGCCAGTGCGTTAAAAACTCGTCATTGCGAAGGAGCGAAGCGACTGAAGCAATCCAAGTTGGTATTTTGTATCTCAATTTAACGTTCAGTCATGAGTGAATCTCTTGGAAATAAAAACCTGGATTGCTTCAGTCGCTTAGCTCCTTCGCAATGACGAATCTCGGTGGTTTGCTTCCTTCTTCGCTGGCGCTCAGGGTTGCAATGACGAGTTTTTAACGTTCGGCTAATTACTTTTTCTTTTTACCTGAATTTCCAGTTTTAAATGTCAGTTTTTGATCGGCATAATCCACTTGAATTGTTTCACCAGGAATAAATTTTCCGGAAAGAATATCTTGCGCTAAGGGATTTTCAAGATATTGCTGAATCGCTCGCTTTAAGGGTCGTGCACCATAAACGGGGTCGTAACCCGTTTCAGCCAGAAAATCAAGCGCCGATTTACTAATCGTTAAATCAAGACCGCGATCCCGTAAACGTTTACGTACTCGCTCAATTTGCACTTCCGCAATGATACGAATCTGCGCTTCTTGTAATGGATGAAATACCACTGTTTCATCCACTCGATTTATAAATTCAGGACGGAAATGTTTATTCACCACTTCCATCACCGTTTCTTTCATTTTCTGATAATTTTCAACGGCAAACTCTTGAATTAGCTGCGAGCCTAAATTTGAAGTCATAACAATCACACAATTACGAAAATCTACGGTCCGACCTTGACCATCCGTCAAACGTCCATCATCCAATACCTGTAGCAAAATATTAAATACGTCTGCATGGGCTTTTTCGATTTCATCTAACAAGATAACTGAATACGGCCTACGGCGCACTGCTTCGGTTAAATAACCTCCTTCTTCATAACCCACATAACCCGGCGGCGCACCAATTAATCGGGCTACTGAATGTTTTTCCATAAATTCGGACATATCAATCCGCACCATCGCTTCTTCACTGTCAAATAAAAATTCAGCTAACGCTTTACATAATTCCGTTTTGCCAACCCCCGTAGGACCCAAAAATAAGAATGAACCAATAGGGCGATTAGGGTCAGATAACCCCGCGCGTGAACGACGAATTGCGTTACATACCACCGTTACCGCTTCATCTTGGCCAATTACCCTTTTATGCAAAGCGTCTTCCATGCGCAATAATTTTTCACGCTCGCTTTCTAACATTCGAGATACGGGAATATGGGTCCATTTGGAAACCACTTCGGCAACTTCTTCTGCTGTAACTTTATTACGCACTAAATGCTTTTCTTTTTTCTCCACTTGCCCTGCTTGTGCCAAGCGTTTTTCCAGTTCAGGAATAGTTCCATATTGCAATTCAGCCATACGCGTTAAATCAGATTTGCGACGTGCCACTTCCAATTCTTGACGGGCATGTTCTAATTCTTCTTTAATTTGTTGCGTGCCATGCAATGAGGCTTTTTCTGCTTTCCAAATTTCTTCAAGATCGGAATATTCTTTCTCAAGCTTTTTAATTTCTTCAGCAACATTTTTGAGCCTTTTTTGAGAAGCCTCATCTTTTTCTTTTTTTAATGCTTCCTGTTCAATTTTTAATTGAATAAGACGTCGCTCTAATCTATCCATCACTTCAGGTTTGGAATCTATTTCCATACGAATTTGACTGCCTGCCTCATCAATCAAATCTATCGCTTTGTCAGGCAAAAACCGATCTGTAATATACCGATGGGATAAGGTGGCGGCTGCAACAATGGCAGGGTCGGTAATTTCTACGCCATGATGAAGCTCATATTTTTCTTTTAAACCACGCAAAATGGCAATGGTATCTTCGACAGTTGGCTCGTCCACCAAGATTTTTTGAAATCGTCGTTCTAATGCAGCATCTTTTTCAATGTATTTGCGATATTCGTCCAGTGTGGTCGCACCAATACAGCGTAATTCACCTCTCGCCAATGCTGGTTTCAACATATTGCCAGCATCCATTGCGCCTTCAGCCCTGCCAGCACCCACCATGGTATGAATTTCATCAATAAATACGATAATTCTCCCTTCTTGTTTGGCTAAGTCTTTTAACACTGCTTTTAAGCGCTCTTCAAATTCACCGCGATACTTCGCACCTGCAATTAATGCGCCCATATCTAATGCTAATACCCGTTTATCACGCAATCCTTCTGGTACTTCTTTATTGATAATGCGTTGTGCCAAGCCTTCAACAATTGCAGTTTTTCCAACACCGGGTTCACCAATTAACACCGGATTGTTTTTAGTACGACGTTGTAATACTTGAATCATGCGGCGAATCACATCATCACGCCCAATCACCGGGTCTAATTTACCTTTGGCAGCGCGCTCTGTGAGGTCAATGGTATATTTTTCTAATGCTTGTCGTTGTTGCTCAGCACTGGGATCAGTAACCCGCTCCCCCCCACGCATAGCTTGAATGCCTTCCTCAATGGCTTTTGCCGTAACCCCCATTTTTTTCAAAATATCGCTTAATTGGCTTCGTTCTTCTAATGCAGCAAGTAGAAATAATTCACTGGAAATAAATTGATCTTTGCGTTGCTGCGCTAATTTATCACAGAGGTTAAGCAACCGATTTAAATCGTTAGAAACATGTACTTCACCTGGCACACCTTCTACTTTCGGTAAGTTGCCTAATGCTTTATCTAATTCTGCATGCAATGCAACTAAATTAATGCCTGCTTTAGCAAGCAATGGTCGGACGGTGCCATTTTCTTGGTCTAGCATTGCCAGCATGACATGCACTGGCTCGATAAAAGCATTGTCTTGCCCTACAGCAATAGACTGCGCTTCCGCTAATGCTGTTTGAAATAAGGTGGTGAATTTATCAGGCCGCGCCATATTATTCTCCGTATTAGTGCGTGAACGATGAAAAATACGAATGCAGTGTAAACCAAATGCCTATTCCCATTAATAACCAGGCTGCTCTAAAACTATAATCCAACACTCGCGTGCGCACCCCATTTTGCCATTCATTTTTCATGCCTAAACGGGATTCAACAGCGGACATGCGACCTTTCAAATCTGAAAACTCTTTATGCATTTCATTTCTAAGACCACTAATTTCCTGGTGCATCTCATGCCTTAAACTCACGATCTGTTCCACCACTCGGCTAATTGATTGGTTCACCGCTTTATCCACCTTTGAATCTACTAATTCCAATTGAACTTGAAATAAGTTTCGCGCTTCATTTTGCATAGTATAGTTCCTTTTAGTTATGGCTAAAAGAAACTATTTAAACAGGCATTGTCAACAGGATAAATACCGTATGTCGCAACTTAAAAATTAATGTGGAAATGATGAAAAATATGAATGCAACGTATACCAAACGCCTATTCCCATTAATAACCAGGCTGCTCTAAAGCTATAATCCAACACTCGCGTGCGCACCCCACTTTGCCATTCATTTTTCATGCTTAAACGGGTTTCAACAGCAGACATGCGACCTTTCAAATCTGAAAACTCTTTATGCATCTCATTTCTAAGCCCCCCCATTTCCTTGTGCACTTCATTTCTAAGACCAGCAATTTCCTTGTGCATTTCATTTCTAAGGTCACCAATCCCCTGATGCATCTCCTGCCTTAAACTCACGATCTGTTCCACTACCTGGCTAATTGTTTGGTTCACCGCTTTAGCCACCTTTGTATCTATTAATTCCAATTGAACTTGAAATAAGTTTCGTGCTTCATTTTGCATAGTATAGTTCCTTTTAGTTATGGCTGAAAGCGACCATTTAAACTGGCGTTGCAAAAAAATTAAATACCGTAAATACTGAATTCCCAGTATTGACGTTTTTCTTTAAAGCGAATAAAAACATCACACGTTCAATAGTTTAGGAAAATAATATGCACTACCCCAAACAAGGCTTTACTTTATTGGAGTTAATGATTGTATTAATCATTATTAGCATTTTAGCTGCCATCGGTTATCCACTTTTCCACCAGCACGTGCTTAAAACGCGACGGACATTAGCCAAAGTAACTTTGTTGCGTTTAGCAACAAATTTGGAGCGTTATTACAATAGTAATAATTCTTATAAAAACGCTAAACTCGACGAGTTAGGCGTGCCTGCTTCAGTAGCAGATAATCATTATCTGTTGGAAATTGCTGCGACGACTAACGACACTTTTTTGATTCGTGCTGTGCCTATCAATGGCCAAACGAATGATCGCACTTGTGGCATTTTATCGTTGAATCAAAGTGGCGAAAAATTTATTTCAGGAATTGGTTTCCTGACTGAATGCTGGTAGCGCCGCTGAATATTCAGACATTTCCTTGCTTACCAAACACCGCTGAGAAAGGTAAAGCATCAACATACTAAATGGTAAAATGCTTATCACATCCAAGGGGAATTTCAATATTTGGATACCACCGAAAGAACCAAAATAAGAAAATGCTAGCAATAAAGTCATATAAAAGAAAAACCAATAAACACCACGTTCACATGCAAAAAGACTTTTACGCTGATAAATAAGAGTGATGATTAATCCAATGCAAACTGCTAAATAAAGTTTCCAGATAACAGCAAAACCACACCAATAAAGCATCAAATTACACGCATAAAATGCTAGGAGAGAAAGCACTAAAGTACCAGACATTTTAAACGGTCTGTGAAGATCAGGCTGTAATCGACGCATTCCTAATAAACAGATGGGGCCAATTCCATAAGAAAGAATACTTGTAGACGAAAGAAAAACCACCATTTTTTGCCAGCCTGGAAAAGGTAAAAAAGACAATATACCAACCAGAAAGTTTATATAGAGCGTTACGTAAGGTATTTTATAGCGATTCACTTTTAGCAAAAATTTAGGTAAATGTTCATTAAGTGCCATGCTATAAAGAATACGTGAAGTCGCCGCCGTGTAAACAAGGGTTGTACCAAAAGGAGAAAAAGAAGCATCGATCATTAATAAGACAGCAACGACTGTAAGTCCTAACAATAAGGTTAAACCTACGAACGGCCCACTATCACCAGGAAAAGTTAAATTGTGCCAACCCTGTGCAAGGTAAGCTTTTGGAATTGCAATGAGAAAACTAATCTGCAACATAAAATATAAAACAAAGCCTATGGCAACCGCGCCTAAAATGGCGATAGGGATATTGCGCTGCGGATTTTTTACCTCACCGGCTAACACTAAACCATTTTGAAATCCAGTAAAGGCAAACGCAATTCCTCCTATTGAAAGTGCAGAGAAAATGTTTTCCCAATTTTGTCCGCCCGACAAATTGATTTTTGCGTTGGCAAAGGAAGGCGCAGAATACAAGAGACTAAAAA
>JBAUEV010000162.1:0-3947 GCA_049678805.1 Gammaproteobacteria bacterium | reverse complement strand
CCCTGAATCTATCCCAATTTTGTATGGGCTTTTTAATATTACGATGTTCAGCTATTTTAATTTTCAATATACCAATTAAATCCTTAGGCTGCTCTTCTTCAATAGGTTCTTTACCTCGATCAGACTTGACAAGCAGTGAGGTAGTTTCATCCCTACTTTCATAAAACATGGGTGCCTGCTGATCTATAATCTCCATCAAATGACTTTTGAAAACCTCATCGAGTGCTAATGCTTGTAGATATACATTATTTGGATTTTCTTGTATTGTTGAATTATTGTCTTGTGGATTATTCTCTCTCATCACTTGACAATAGGCTTGTCCCACTTCTTGCAGTATGTTGTTTTTCTTTGTGCTCTCAATGCCCGTGAACCGTGCAGTAGACAACTTGTTAATACCCGCAAGCAATAGCTTAGTATTTTCAATTAAAGCCTCTTTCGCATGTAACTTTTGTACTGCTATCTCAAGCCCCTTCGTTTGCTCTTGATGATTTTTAACATCTTCATCAATAGTCTTGAGTAAAAGTTTGAACTCTCGGTTTTCGAGCATCTCACTAGATAACTCCCAACCATTGCCCCAACTTGCAGACTCTTGCAACACCTTAATTAATGAGCCGTTTATTTGTTGCTGTTGTTGCTGGCTCTTTCCATCAAGCAATACGTGCCAATAACTTAGCGATATTATTCGTCCTATTTCTAAACGTTGGAGATTTGAAAGTTGGTCTTGAGCTAAAAATAAATGATTCAAGGCTTCAATTACCGAGATTTTTTTATCATCGTCATCATTAGTTAAAAATAATTGTTTCAGTTTTTCTTGCAAATTTGCAATATCGCTTTCCACAATAATTTTTTCGCGAAATTGCTCTTGAACGAGTTTTTCTATCCCATTTGCCAATTGTTGCTGAGAAATATCTATTTTAGAAATCGTCTCCTTAGTAAATCGGTAAATGTCATCAAGATATTGTTTAATTAAATCGCCAAAAAAACTTTTTTCCTCTCTAACTTGATCCCATAATTTAGATAAAAATTTACCGGGGTCTTGTTTCTTATCAAGTGCCTCATGTGTTTTTAACAGCCAAAAATTAGCAGTATTTGACCATATCTTTTGGAATGTTTTTTGAAATTTCTCTCGCGTGGGATGCCGATCACTCCCCCGCATTGCATAGTTTGGACTCCTCACATCATATCCCTGCTGTTGTATCCCCCCTTGATTTCTAGCGGCATCTTCAGCTGCTTGCAGAGCAGTGTTAAAATGAGAGTGCCATTGTTGGCGTTGAGTTTTTTCATTAATCACTATATCTAAACTAAATGGATAATGTGATCCTGTCTTTTCTTGCAAGAAGCTGTCATAAGTTGAAATAGCACTTTTTAAAACATCGTTCAAACTATCTTGAATATTCTTTAAATATTTGTGTTTTTGTAAACTATCTAAATAATCTTTCTTATCTTCTGGCGACATTACATCATGAGGAGTGCCCAGAACAAACACCAGGTTGCTGAAAAGCTCTTGCATTCTGGCTAATTTATCCTTTTCACTATTATCTGTTCTATCACTATCCCAAATAGCATTAAATAGTGCCTCGAGAGTCGACTTAAAATCTCCATTTCTCTCCTGTTTTGCAAATTCAATTAAATGGGCAAGCGCCTCCTGTTGTTTTGCAGGGGTTTTCACAACAACTTTATTATTTTTGTCTGCTTCAGCAAACCATGAATGAGTACCTAATAACCCTTTAAATGCTTCAATAGCTAATTTTCTTGGCTCTAATCTATCTTTTGAGGATGCCTGCATAAGTTGCATAACCAAGTTAGCAGCAGTTTCAGGTTCCCTGTCTCTTATCCATCCCACTACTTCACTGATACTAGCTCGGTCACCACTACCGTTATTCCATAGTGGTTTCAAAAGTGCAAATAGTAAATCTTGAGCATCTTTGTGATCTTCATGTTCTGCTTGCGACAATTGTAATAGGCTTTGACCTTCCTTATCTTTTTGGTGTCGACACGGCGGATTATTAATAAGCTGCGCAAGGGATATACCAAAAATTTTGATTTGTTCTTGCCGATCAGCAATTCGAAACACATCCTCAATTATGTTGATAACAGATTCGCTATCAGGGATTTCCTGACGAATTGCTTCTCCCTGATAAATCCCATCTTGAAAGGTAGTGTCTTTTTTTCCAGTTTTATAATCGTAAATTGGTATCGGCTGCCACGCTGAAACCCCTTGCCAAACCGTCATTAATATTTTGCAACCAAGTGCAGGATCTTGCGCCACTGAAGCTGTAGCCCTTAAAAGCTCTTTTATTATGAATTTTCCTAATTCAGGGCGGGGAATTGAAATTCCATCAGTAGTATTATAAGAAGATGGTTGGTGAGTACTAGAATCTTTCATAGAAACGAAATTGGTGGGAATAACTTCCCAACCTCTTCTGAAGTTCTCTAATTCATTAGCCTGCCTCTCTTTAATTTTATTTACAGTTATGAGATTTTTGATTGCAATTCCTACACTGCCAAATATCATCACTCCTCCTGCCAATGTCAAAAAACCTAGAGTCAGTGGGAAAAATGCAACGGTCATGATTACAGTAAATACAGCTCCTGCTCCAAAAATCACTCCCCATGACAGCACTTCTATTGCTAAACCAACAATAAAATTAACTATTAGTTGCTTGTTGCGAATACTACTTGCCTTTTCTAATTCGTCTTTATGGTTGTCTTTGAGTGCTCCTTCTTGATCGCGACGTGTTTTGATCCATTCCTTAGCCGCAGTCCATGCTGGATTCTCCACCGGATTAATGATTTGAACTAGCTGCTCTTCAACTATCGTCGGTTCCTCAACCAATGGTGGAGGGATAAAAGTTGCATTATTTAGCGGTTGTTGTAATTCTTTTTCTTTGGGTGGATTTCCTGATTGACTTATTGTTGATCCCTTCTTGGTTTTTTTAAACTTCGCTTTTGGTTTATCGAAATTTTTCGCACGAAGTAGATCTTCAGCTAATTTTAATGGTCTTTGCTCTAAACTTAGTCCATGTAGATAACATCTTGAAGTTTTTGTGTTCTTGGATTTATCCAGCAACCACTGAAGCCTCTCCTCCGGATTTTTTGTAAAAGGTAAATCATTGATGGCCTCTTCAGCGCCTATTCGACTAAAAATTTCTATTAAGTAGGGATAACTGACAGGCCCTTCTCCCAATGTTACAGAACAATTATTTATGGTGATTTCCCGCGATAAGTAGTCCGCCAAACACTTATTCATTTTTGCTTCACGTTCATTAGCAGTAAGTCCTGAGTCCTTGGGACCAGCAGGATCATAATAATTGCACTGTACTTTACCTCCTTTATTAAACTTAATCTGTAAACCGACTACATGTTCATTTCCTCTCTTTTTATTAAAAAGCACGGGTAGCAATACTTCTGACGGCGGATTGTCAGAATTTAATAAATTCTGCAATTTTTCAAACTCGGTTGGTAAATCTTCAAACGCAATGCAAGTTCGTAAGACAATTTTTTTATTATCTATTTCTTTTTGTAATCTATTGTGCAGTAATGGGTATAAGTATTCAGGACGATAATTCTGGAGAAAAAATCGATCAAATGTATGTAAATTGGGATTATTACCTCGACCTCGCAGTTCAGTGTAACTTTTACCATAATCAATAAGAGTAACTTTTTTGCCTGATAAAGGCGTAGCTAAGTATGTTTGAGGAAGATTTGGACGATATTGAGTTAAAGTCAGAGAAATATCTTTAATAATTGAGTCTATTTCTTCTTTTAAAGCTTTAACTTTCTCCTTAAATTCTACATTATTTGCTTCAACTAAATTTACTCCGGGAGTCGCGCATCTCGGTAAAACGTTGAGAGCTCCTGCTTCAACGTCCCTCGATAGCGCGACGGTATTTCCTTCTGCCGCGGCCGTCCTGTCTCCGCCAACAATAGGCTTCGCCAATGACTTA
>JBAUEV010000161.1:0-2082 GCA_049678805.1 Gammaproteobacteria bacterium | reverse complement strand
TAAGTCATTGGCGAAGCCTATTGTTGGCGGAGACAGGACGGCCGCGGCAGAAGGAAATACCGTCGCGCTATCGAGGGACGTTGAAGCAGGAGCTCTCAACGTTTTACCGAGATGCGCGACTCCCGGTAATGCGAAATGGATTCCTAAAAATATCCCAACTTTAATCTTCGCTGGCGATGAGGATCATATTACGCCATTATCTTTATTTGCCACAGCAAATGAATTTCAACGTGACAATATTGTAATGAGAGAGGTTGCTCACGCTGGACACTATCCTTGGATTGAAAATCCCGATCAGATTAAAATGTTATTTGAAGATTACTGCCAACGGCTAAAAATTTTATCCACTCCGTCATTGCCATAAGGGTTACGTAATCCATTATAGGCACAATGGGATTGATTACAGGTTTTTCATGACAGTCCAAAGGAAAGGAATGGCCACTAATTGAGCAAAAATTGAATATACAATAAGAGAGGCAATAGATACATCATACAATGCACCTATTATGACATTGCCTAAAAACAAGCTAATACCATAAACAGCATTGAAGATTCCATAAGCAGAACCACGTTTATTAATGGGTATTAAATTGGCAATAACAGCGCGCATTAATGAATCGTGTGCTCCCATTCCAACACTCCATAAAATAATACCAATGCTGATTAATTTAATATTGTTTCCAAACGTAAAGAAGGCAAACCAACAAGAAAACGCAGTAACAAATATTAAAACAACAAAACCATAACGATCATAAAAATAACCACAAAGCAGGGCGGTTAAACCACTTAATCCCATTGCAATTGCATAAATGACTGGAATCCAGATAGAAGGGAATACAGACGCTTTGGCGAAATGATAAGCAATTAAGGGAAAATCAGCAAAACCAACAGCAATTAATGCGGCACCCATTACATAAAACCAATAAACTTTACTATGAATACTCTTAACTTCTAATTCAGCTTTAGGGATTTCCAATGCTTGCGGATTTGGGTATAACCAACGAGCTAATATTAAAGTAATTAATGCTAATAAAGCAGGAATTGCTAAAATAGCAAAGCTCTCATGATAGCTACCTTTAAAATAAAATATGACTGCGACTAATAAGGGACCTAGCATCGCTCCAGTTTGATCGAATGCTTCATGTAAACCAAATCCCCAGCCTAATCCCATTCGTTGGCAGGCATGAGAAAGCATCGCATCACGTGCTGGAGTGCGAATGGCTTTTCCCACTCGTTCCATTATTATCAAGCTAGCTGCGGTTGCCCAATGACTGGTTAATGCTAATAGCGGGACAGCCAATAAATTACAAACATAACCTATTAGAGTGATAGTCCAATATTTAGCTGTTCGATCAGCAAGGTAACCGAAGACCAATCGTAACCCGTACCCTAATAAGGCACCAAAACCAATTACAAAGCCAACGATGACAGCATTAGCACCTAAAACGGCCAGATAAGGCCCCGTAATACTACGAGCGCCTTCATATGTCATGTCGGCAAATAAGCTGACAATTCCTATTAAGACTACAAATTTAAGCGCTGCTGCTTGAGATATATCAGCAAAATGTTTAGATGTTTTTGAGATATCTGAGGGCAAGTTCGTTCTCATTTCCGTGAAAAGTGGGTCCTGATTTTATAACTGTCAAAATCTTGATAAAATTTTTTATATCCATTATGTTACACGGTTAGAACAAATAGTAGAAGAATTAACAAATATTTCCTATTATGCTGTTTTTTAGTTATTTAATAAAATTAAATACTTTGGGGACGTGTATAAAAGAATGAAGAAAAGTAAATTATCAGAAAAACAATTAGCTCAGAACCTTGCGGATGAAGCATTTATTGAGGCAGTACACGCAAATAAAATGGATGATGTGATTTTACTACTAAATAATAAAGATATGCTCCCCTCATCTCCTGTTGTGAATGAAATTTTTCGTATAGCAGTTGCAAATGAACATACTTTGCTCGCGCATTATCTACTTGAGTACGATCTAGAATTAGTAAATATGCGTCATAATGGATTATCCCCCCTACATGTTGCAATAGATAAAAAATCTGTTCCAATGGTAGCATTATTAC
>JBAUEV010000160.1:0-12149 GCA_049678805.1 Gammaproteobacteria bacterium | reverse complement strand
CCCTAGCCCTCCCCCTTGAAGGGGGAGGGAATAATTCGCTTCCGCTTGAAGAAGGGAGGAAATTCTATTTTATACCCGCTGCACGGCTGGTGGTGTCCAAGTACCATTCAGTACCGCTTGCTTAGGCCAGTACATGCGCAAAATCAAATTAAAATTTCCTTGCGGTGCGGGTAGCCAATTAGCTTCTTTACCTTTGCCAGGCGCATCATGCTGAATATAAATATCCAGTGATCCATCCGGATTCAAGATGAATTTATTGCTTGAGTTGATGTTATAACGATTTAGGTGATTATGTACAAAGAAGTTTTGATCGTTATACATAGTAAGTGACCAAAAAGCATGCACTGGTGGAAAATGGCCTTTAGCAAAATGCAACACATAACGATTGTTACCGCTAAGAGCTCGCCCTTTATTATCTATCAATGTAAAAGGATAAACCGCATCTTGCGGAAGATTAGCACCCAATCCAAAATGAGCCACAGCGCTTCGCTTGAGGTAATCAGTTCCATATTTACCCGTGGAAATCATCATCCAACCATTTTCAAGTTTACCAAGGCGGGGAATCCGAGCAATGATTTCTTTCATAGCCTGCTGGGGAGCCTGCTTAACCGCTTCGACTATTACTGGGTCAGATTGATTTAAAACAAATGGTTTGCCTGAAATGATGCCGAGGTGAGCAAGTTTTGCCACCATTGCCGCGTCTTCAGCCGCCGGCGGATTATCTTTCATCAGCGTAGCCAAGGTGTTAAAGAAAGTGGCGGCGTCCATACGTGCAACTTGCTCTTTAGGTGGCGTTACCCTGTCAACACCCTCCCGAACTGGCATAACAGGTGGAAAATAATGTTGGCCGTAGCTGCTCAGCGGCGTCAATGTATATTGATTCTGAATTTCACGCACTACGGCTAAATCATGTTCAGTACCCGTACTGGAAGTACGTCCAATAATCCACACTATATCCGTTGGCGATTTAATTTCAATCACGCCATTTGGCAAATGACCCCGCCAATGGGGGCCAACGATTGCAAAATTACCCGCTTGAGTACCTGTGGTACGTGAGCCGGGAGAAGCGAATACATTAGTCCACGCATCGAGCATGGGCATCAGGTAATAACGGCCATGTGTATCAGGGACATGCAACACGTAGGGTTCTTTCGAGAGATTCAGCCATGCTGCAGAATAAAGGGTATCCGCGTTCGGACTGACTACGGTTTTAAAATTGGCATTAGGAAAAGTTCTGAGGTTAGCAAATTGACCAATGGGTGCATTCATGTCCTTTGGAGCAGCCACATTCGTTGATACTTTTTTAGTAACATCCATTAAAACCAAGGGGTATCCATAAATATACGCTTCTGTTGCTAGTTTAAGTGCTTCTTGTTGATCTAATTTTGCCGGTGGTAAAGCTAAACATTGAATGCCTACCAACAACATGGCAAAGATTAATACCACGAATGCTTTTCCTTTGTGCTTCATGATTTCCTCCTTGTTAAAAATTAGAGTCAACCGATGTTAGTTGTTAAGAATGAAAGCCAATTCCTATCATCGGTCCATACATTAAAACATTCATTGTCGAATTGGGGGTGGTGAAATGAATATCCAACACCCGATAAGCAACACCAAGGTCAATATGAGGATAAACGGTGTATGCAAACCCAACCGTGCTACTCCAAGTACTTTTTACATTATCAACTCCAAAACCGCCTACATCACCGCGTAACCAAAGATGTGCTCTGGGGGTGGGATCATATTTCAAACGGGCACCCACGATAGGAGCAGTGAGTTGGATGTTGGTTGATAAGGTTGAAGAAATTCTGGCAAATGTTAAGGTATTACTGACATTCAAATAACGTGCGCCACCCAATAATTCTAAAGAAGCATATTCTGGGGTAGCCGGACCAGTGGAAAGTATGCGGTAGAACACTCCACCATCTATTAAAGTTACTTCTGAAACAAGGTGAGCGTTGATGGTAAATTGGGTATTGAGCAACCGAGCATTAACATCTTTTGACAGTTTAAGATAAGTAGGATCAATCATTAATGTTAGCGGGCCATAACCAGCTTCTACATGTGCTTCAGCAGCAAAATCAATGTATTTTAGGATTTTTCTAAATGGAACATGAATATGACTAGTCCTATTTTTGACCGTAGCATCCCCTTCTACTGAGCTCGCCCACCCATAAGGAGCAATTAAAAAATGCCACCCATCATCTGGACGAGTTTCAAGGTCAGCAAATGCATAATTGCTACAACAGAGAGCAGTTATTAAACAAATAAGTAATGAAGGGAAAATTCGCCATAATTTTCTGATGATCTTCATCCTGAAAATCCGAAATGATTAATTAATCGCGCAATAATAGCATTTTTTACTCAATTCTACTAGACATGCAACCGTTGAGTGCTTGGAATACTTATCATGTGGTTGACCAAAATTGAGCCCCCCCTGCCGCCTGCCCAGAAGGCTGTTGTCGACCGTCGATTTCAGGGATGAAATCGTCGAGCGTACAAGGACGTATTTACCGCGTGTCGACAACAGCCTTCTGGGCAAGTGGCAGAAGTTAAATGCGCGGAGAAGGCTCATTCATTACCTTTCATCCTGTGCAAGTGCTGCTAAGATTTGTGGATCATTGGGTTGTAGTTGATGTGCTTTTAATAAAGCTTGCTTGGCTTCAGTCAATTTATTGATGTGCTGCAATACAAGACCATAATTGTAATAGGCTTTGGCATTATTGGGCATGAGTTTGACCGCTGCGGCTAACGCATTTACGCTTTTGTCAAATTTTTTTTCTTCTGCGAGCAATAAACCTAATGAATAATACAACTGCCCTTGATCGGGATTAGTAACAATGGCCTGCTTTAAAGTTGCTTCGGCTTTTTCATTTTGACCATGACCATTGTAAAAAATAGCTAAATTTTGACTGGCTGGATAAAAATGCTTATCCATTTGGATGGCCTGCCGATAATATTTTTCTGCCGCAACATTATTATTTTGAGTTTCTGCTAATAGTCCTAAATTAAAATTCGCTTCGGGCGTATCTAATAAAGCATGTTGCGAATTTTTATATTCAGCAAGTGCATGGTTAAATGCAGCCTGCTGGGCTGAATTTAATAAATTTTGCGGAATTGAAGCATATAGCACTGCTGTTTTAATACGTACTGCACGGATGGAATCTGTTAATAAGGGAGTTAGAACTGAAATTTTCTGCTCGGGTGACAATGGTTCTAAACCTCCCACCGCATACATTCTTACCAATTCATCTTGATCGTGGCTAAGGTCAATCATAGCCTGAATGCTAGCAGCAGAATAATAATTTTGTAATAAATAAAGAGCAGTTGCACGAACAATATTCGCTTGGCGTTTATCTTTTGCTAAATTAATAAGACGATTTTCTGCCAGAGGTTGTTGAGCACGCCCTTTTTCAATAATATCGCTATAATCATCAAAAGTATTTTTGCCATACCATTTTTCAATATATTGTTGTGCCCATTGCGGTGATTGGTCGTGATGACAACTATTGCAGGCATTAGGGATTCCATAATGAATGGTTAAGTCAGGACGAGGAATTCTAAAATAATGATCGCGCCGTACATGAATTTGCATATAGGTTTTGGTAGGCATATGGCAGTTAACGCATTGCGCACCCGGCGAGCCGAACGGATGATGGGTATGTGCTGGTGAGTCATAATTTTTAGCCATTAATCCCGCAAAACGAGGTTTAGGTGGCTTATTATTATGACACTGTGTGCATAAGCCGTTCCCTAATATTTTTATTTTTGCGGTATGCGGATTATGGCAAGCACTACAAATGACACCGGCTTTATACATTTTACTTTGGATAAATGAGCCATATTCATAGTCTTCATCTTCAATAGCCCCATTCACATAATAAGTGTGTTCGCGTAAAATTTCAGGGACATAATTATTTAATAACGGTGTGCCATCTTCTATAGCAGGGTTAATGGCATGGCGTCTTGAATGGCAAAATGCACAGGCTTCTACAAATTGTTTCGTCGACATCACTTTATAATTAATCGTTAATCCCTTATTAGAAATGTGAGTCGTTTGGTTAGCTAATTGGGCTTTTGCCCAAGCAAGATGTTTCGCGCCTGGCCCATGGCAGGCTTGGCAGCCCACATTGATGGCAGAAAATTGGGTATGAAAATAATTGGTTGTTATATCATAATTTTCTTTTACATGCGTTGAATGACAATCTGCACAAGCGCGATTCCAATTATAATGCCGTTTCGCCCAAAATAATGGATCGCTAAAGGTAATTTTTTCGCGTCCATACAAGTGAAACCAGCGTTCCTGATGTGTATCCCAAGCAATACTGAATGCTTGTAACCGTCCGCCTGGAAACTCCACTAAATATTGTTGTAAGGGGTCAATTCCAAAAGTATATTTGACGATAAAATCGTGGTATTTCCCTTCCGTGCCTTGCGTATGGATATAAAACGTGCCATTCTTTTTGAAAAATCGAGTGATTATGCCAAAATAGTTAACTGCGGTGTTATTAAAATCACCTAATACTGTTTTATTATTGGCAACTTGCATTGCCAAAGCATGATGAGAATGCAACCATTGATGATATTCAATAGGATGACATTGCGCACACGTTTGGTCGCCAACAAAACGATTGAGTAATAGCTCAGCTCCGCCTACATACCGAGCCCCCCCTCTGCCTACATACCGCGCTTTATGCGCGGTATCCATAGGCTGGGGCTGAGCTATTACACTATTGACAGCGTTGGCTGCCAAAACGTTACTTGATATTAAAATACAGGCAGCGATGCAAAGTAATTTTATAATCGGTCGTTTTTTTGCTTTCCACATCCCACTACATTACATTGCATTTAAGTTCTAAAAGTAGAAACAGGTTGCTCAGGCTCATGTTTATATTGCAATTCAGAAGCAACAGAGCTCTCCAATTTGGCTGTTATTCGAGTAAATAAATCCTTAACACCACTCTCTTTTGGCCGATAGACAATTATTTCTTCGCTCACCTGATCCATAATTGGATTATTAGTGTTTATTAAATAGTCTTGCATTGTTCTTGTTTCTTGGCAGGTCTCAGAGGTTACAACATAAATGGATGAATTCACATTAGCATGGCTATTACAAAGTACTAAAAGGTTTTGTAATTGTTGCAGATTTTCTACGCACAGTAATAATACATTAGCATCGCTTACTTCCTTCTCCAAAATACGAACGAATCTCTGTTCCGTAGTTGTATCCCATATTGTTAACAAAAACCTCCCCCACACCACCATTTTAAAGTCGAGGCTTATTTTTGGATTACTATTATCGGCATCTAAGCCATGAAATTTCAGAATCTCCGATTTTATGGTGTTTGGTGCATTAGCAACCAGCTTTACTTTAACTTTTTGCCGCTCAACGAGAGATTCAACTACCGATTGTTTATAATCATTATAATTTTTATAGCCTGATTTCTTCCAAACAGACGGCACTTTTGTTAAATCGTGCCAACGTTTTGAAACAATTGACTGCTTAATTAACTGCCGTGGACTTGAGTAAAAAAAAATCCGAGCTAAAATTTCATTCGGTAATCTATTAATGCCAAAGGGTAAAGAGTTATTATTGTTATCAGATTGATCTTTATTTTCTTTTTTAAAAAAACTTAATATTCATTTCATAATATCTTCCCCTATTTTTAAAATAAAAAAACTTTACGAAATTAGTTTCCCACATTCCGCTGTGATTGCATAGCCTTAATTACTTGCTGTTTGATGGCTTCCAGATTGAAGCTTGCACCCCGTTGCATAGGTGGAAACTCAAAGAAAGTCTGGGCGAGTTTTTCTACTTGTTGCTGCACATAAACAAAGCGCCAGAATTCGTGAACATAAAAATCCATGCCATAAGCTAATGACCCATTAGCGCCAGTAGGCATTCCTGCACGCTCAAATGGGTCTAAACGTAAATCGGTCAATATCGGCCAATCAAGTATTACAGTGCCACCTAACCAACCATTAGGCTGGTCAATAAAACGATATTTGAAATCATCAATTCGGATTGCACCCAAATTATTCTCTGCAAAGTAAAAAATTTCATGCCGGTTGGATGGGCCTCGGCCTGTAATTAAATTCATTTGGTTATAGCCATCCAAATGAACTTTATAGAAGCCATCCACTAATTGTTTACCCTGCAATAACTCATTAATAATATTAGGATCACCTGCAGCAGTAATCAGTGTTGGGAACCAATCAAGCCCTGACATAATACCATTTTCAACTTTGTTGGCCGGAACGTGATTTGGCCAACGTATAATCATCGGCACGCGCATCCCGCCTTCTAATACCATCCCCTTTGAACCAGCAAACGGTGTCATAGCACCATCTGGCCAAGTAAAAACTTCTGCTCCATTATCGGTGGTAAATATCAAAATGGTGTTATTCTCAATCCCTAAATCGTGTAACTTCTGCATCACCGAACCCACAATATCATCCAGTTGGGCCATCCCCGCTTCTTCGGTATACCAGCTATTTTCAGGGGTCATCATTTTGGCATATTTATCTGAAAGATGGGTAATAACGTGCATACGGCTTGGATTTAACCAAATGAAGAACGGTTTATTCTCTCTGTGGGCTTTATCCAGAAATTGAAAAGTGTAATTAAGAATTTCGTCATCCACTGTTTTCATGCGTTCGGGTGGTAACGAACCTGCGTCTTCAATTCTTTGTTTACCAATCTTACCCCAGCGTGGTTGGACGGTAGGGTCATCGACATTAGTTGCCCATGTATGCAGCATATTACGAGGACCGACCTTATCTTTTAGATCGGGAGGATACGAATGCCAGAAAGGGTCTTGCATCGCATCAAGATGGTACAAATAACCATAAAACTCATCGAATCCATGTACGGTCGGTAAGAATTGATTTAGATCACCAAGATGATTTTTACCAAATTGCCCAGTGGCATAACCCATGGTTTTAAGCACCGTGGCAATGGTTGGAGCTGCCGCTGGCATACCAACCGTTGCACCTGCTTGGCCAACAGTAGTTAGACCAGTACGAATCGGTAATTCCCCAGTAATAAAATTGGCACGACCAGCGGTACAACTGGGTTCAGCATAATAATCAGTATAACGGGCGCCTTGCGTTGCTAGCTTATCAAGATTAGGCGTTCTACCAGCCATTATTCCTTGATTGTAGGCGCCAATATTAAACCAGCCTATGTCATCTCCCATGATGACAATGATATTGGGACGATTGGTATTGGTAGTTTTGGTAACAGGTGGAGGTGACGCTACGGTTGTAGGCGCAGAAGTAGTGGTGGTGGTTGGGGTAGTTGCTGCTTGAATGCTGATTACTAGACTTATACCCAAGATGAAGCGTACGAAGGTAAATAATAGGCATTTAATCCGATTATCCATGAGTTCCCTCTCTATAGCGTTACCTCAAATTGAAATGGTTTCCTTTACCAAACGCTATTATAACTACATTAATAGTATTAAATGCAAGTAAAGGGCAAAGACATACATCCACCATTAACTTAAAGGTTAGATATTTCTAAGTAGACATATTCAAGCTCACGAATAGAATATTGTTCACCTCATTAATGGGCGATTTAAATATGTATTGATTCAAATAACCAACTTGAATATTCGCTTTTTTAAAAATAGGTGCAATGGGGATTTCAATGCCAATAAAAGCTCGATTTTGGTCAACTACTCGATGATTTGTCCAGGGCGGATTATTCAGATTGAAGAAAATCTCGTCATATAAAATAGGCGTAAAACGATTTGCAATTGTTTGTGGCAACCTTATGGTAAATCGTTGGCGTAGCCATATAGCCCATTCAGCTTGGTGATCGTTCTTGCGCTCTGATAGGCGCGTTCTTGATGAAAATTGAAAATGCTTAGTATTTACTGCATCCCAAATAATTTGTTGCCAGATGCGGTGTTCTTGATTAGTGTTAGCATTTTCCAATATCCACCTATACCCTAGCCAGCCGCTTAAATTAGGAAAGAGTTTATATCCTAATCCTGCTTCAAAAAGAGTTCGCTCATATTCATGAATACTCTCGTTATAACGGCCCTGTACAGACAAATCATATAAAATAGGAGGCAAACCCAAAAATGAGCCGCTTAAATCTACAGTAGGCCAGAATTTTCCTTGTTGTAGAACACCAGCAAATGCCGAAATGTAGCAAAATAGTCCTAATCCAATATAAAAACATTTCCTTATCATTTTTTTCATAATTATAAATTCCCTTTTAAAAAAGACACGAATTAACGCCTACTTGCTATGGATTTGCTGCTTTTATTTATTGTCTCTCCCTGTTGCTTGTTTGACAAAAAAAGCTTTCAACAATGTTTGACGATCGGTAAAATTGAGCCCAACTGCACGTGCGTGAATTGCAAGCGGCAAACGACTAGCAAATAAACGCTTAAATAGTTCTACAAAAGCAATCATTTTCCAATTATCTCCTTTGCGACTTCGTTCATAATGCCGCAATGTCTGCCAGTCGTTAATGGCACGACCTTTTTGTAAGGCCTTATCAATACCTTTCGCTAAACTGCAAGCATCGGCAATACCCAAGTTAACACCTTGTCCGGCCAATGGGTGCAAAGTATGTGCAGCATCGCCTATTAATGCAAGATGCGGTTTAACGTATTGCTTGACATGGCGCATATGCAAGGGAAAATCCAGCAAACGATCTATTTTGCGTAACTGTCCTAGACGCTGCTGGAAAGTTGCAGTCAACGTTTTATTAAAATCATCATCCGTCATGCTTAGCAATTGTTCGGCGCGAGCTGGCAACGTGGACCATACAATGGAGCAATGATGATGATCGGCTAATGGCAATAACGCGAGCGGTCCATCTGGCCAGAAACATTGCCACGCAGTCTCTTGGTGTGGCAATTCGGTGTGCACCGTCGTCACTAGGGCTTTGTGATGATAAGACCATCCATGCAAAGGAATGCCAGCCGTTTGCCGCACCCAGGAGTGCGCACCATCTGCGCCTACTAGCAATTGTGCCGTTAGCGATTGGCCATTGGTTAATTGTAATTGCACACCGTTATCGGTTATTTGCAACAAATGAGGGTGCACTGGGCGAAGGATTTCCACATGCTCGCATGTTGCTAAATGTTCACGCAATGCAGATATCATCACACGTTGTTCAATGATATGGCCTAATTGTGGTTCTGCTAGTTGTTGACTGCTGAAATGGATTGCGCCTTGTCCTAGGGTATCCCACACGCGTATTTCCCGAAACGGGGAAGGACATGTAGCAGCAATCATTGGCCAAACATTTAATTGCTGAAAAACCTGTTGGGAATTAAGATTAATTGCGCTCACTCGCAAATCATAACTCGAAGTGAAAGCTTCCTCGGCTGGTACTTCATGGTCTAAAATGGCTATGCGCAAGGGGGTATGAGCCAACGCGCAGGCAAAGGTCATACCCACTACCCCGTTACCGACAATGACAATATCGTAGTCTGTTGTTTGCATATGCTATTTCTTTTTTCTTTAAGAACTAGAGCTGTCCTCTGTTAGGTGTTGTTGCATATTTCTTATTTTTAGAATGCCGTGTGGGTGTCGTTTTCAGACAAAACTGCATCCTGCGGTCGGAGAATACATCCCTGTATTCTACGGTCTTCCAACTACACCCACACGACATTCTTACCCAACGACCTTATTTATAAGAAGTATGCAACAACGCCCCTCTGTTAGCGAATCGCCTTCCCCACAGCATGACGTACTAAGTGCCGTTTTGCCACTGGTATCGTATCCACCGCCAATAAACTCAAAGCGCCTAATGTTTGCATCCCTGAAAAAGGATGGCTAAAAAGCTTCACCGCCCCATGCGTAACCCACCTAACCCGATTGTGTTCTGCACGACACGCGTTTTCATAAGCTTTTAACATCTGCCAATCACCTGGCGAACTGTCTTGCTGCGCTTTCTGGGTTAGCATTTTTGCCAACCCCGCCACATCACGAAAAGCTAAATTAAGACTTTGCGCTGCAATTGGATGGAGATGGCATGAGGCACTACCTATCAATACTACACCAGGCTTTACTGGTGATTGTGCAGCAATAAAATGTACTGGAAATCCAGAACGCGGTGTTACTTGCAATAGGCGCCCTAAACGATACCCTAACGCTTGTTGTAATTCTTGCAAAAATTTTTCATCGTCCCATTGCAGCATACTCGCGGCTTGTTGCGTGGGGACACACCAAACTAATGCGGAAGTGTTTTTATCACGCGGCAGCATCGCTAGCGGCCCAGTCGGCATAAAACGTTCTAGCGAACAATTTTGATGCGCACGGGCTAGTTGCACATTTGCTACTATTGCCACTTGATTATAATCATGTGTTTTAATCGGTATTTGCAGCATTTGTCGAATTTTGGACTGGGCACCATCTGCTGCAGCTATCAGTGAAGCATTCAATACCTGTTCTTTTTCTCCAAGCTGGAGTGTTATTTGTGGTTCGCCTTGGTTGTAAGTTAACTCTGACACACTTGCTGGCGAATACCACACAATGTTGGGTCGTTGTTGAACGGAGGCATGTAACGCTTTTGTCAACGCCGCGGCTGGCAATGTATACCCTAATGCTTCAAGGCCAAATTCTGCAGCAACCAAACGGCAAACTGCGAAATGCCCCTTACTAGAAACATGGACTTGTTGAATAGGGATAACTGCGTTTTTTAATGACGGCCAAAGTTGTAAAGTGGTGAGAATACGTTGACTGCTGTGCGCCAAAACCAAGGTGCGATCATCAGCAGCCGCGTGGCTTAAAGGTGATGCTTCAACAATAGCAATCCGCCAATGTTGCGGCAGCATGAGCGCTAGGCTAATACCTACCCAACCCCCTCCCACAATCAACACGTCAAAAGAGTTTGCTGAATGTTCTGTCTTAGGTTGCAGCATGATTGAAGTATCAGTACACATTAAATTTGCAGGTGAGGGGCCTGGATTTGACCCAAACGTAATTTTAAATCATTAAATATAATTAATATTACTGTAATCCATGCCGGAAAGAGCAAAGTATCAACTAACGCTCTACTTACTATATGGCCGATTGCTCCCCACGCGAATGGTAAATGCACATAGATTAAAAACTCTAAAATAATCAACGACAGAGCTTCTAAAAAACTCTGCCATAATCCGATTACAATCACAGCTAGCAGCAAAAAAATAAAAACATGCCACCAGTGACGAAATACCAATCGCCAGCTTTTTTTAAAGCTGACAAGCATTGAATTGCCATCTAATAAAATAAGTGGGGTAGCAAAGATTAAGAAGATGAAAACATATATTGTAATCATTGCAATTAATATTAGAATCAACAAAGAAAATATCCCCGTACCTACAATCATATTCAATTTGCTTGGGTGAGAACCCTCAAAAAGACCCGAAGCAGCTATGTTTACTGACAACCAAGCACTTAAGTAGAGTAGTAAAAAATACAACAAACAAATAGTTACGTATGAAAAATAATGCGATTTCATCTTGACTATGGTTTTTCTCAAATGAATGTGTTCCCCTAATAGAGCCTGATGAGCCTTTATTAACCCTAACCCGGTCAAAAAAGTAATAATCAAAAATCCTAGTGCGAAGACTGGGATACGAAATTTAAAGCCTAGCATGAGAATAAGTACAAAAAATATGACGATAGACTGCAACACCAGACCGAATAATAAGCCAATAGACCACGTTTCGCGAAAAGCTGACCAATAATGCGTGACACAATTTCCTACCAACTGAAACGCATTTAAGGGAGTTAATGCGTACTTTTGCAAAATTTTCCCCATTCGAACATTTTAGCACTCGCTAAATTTGTAGACTTGATGTTTGAGTTCGACCTATACGTAATTTTAAATCATGAAATATTACTAATATTAGTATAATCCATGCGGGAAAAAGCAGAGCGCCAACGATAATTCTGCCTATCAATTGGTTAATTAGCCAAGCAAATGGCAAGTTAACCTGCATGGATAGCCAAGAAGTGGCATTTAATGGGGCCATTAAAATAGTCTGCAATATAGCGATTAAGAAAATGATTATAATTATAAAAAGAAAGGTATGCCACCAGTGATGAAATACCAGTTTGCAGCTGTCTCTAAAGCTCGTCAGTATGTGAGTGCTGTCGAATAAAACGAGTAGCGCAGCGACACATAAATATATTGC
>JBAUEV010000159.1:0-4617 GCA_049678805.1 Gammaproteobacteria bacterium | reverse complement strand
CGCCAAACCTCAATAAACGGCCAATCTCTATGAAAAAATTCGCTCGAAATCCTCATTTACTGCTATGTAAATGAGGATTCCTCGCTCATTTTTTCTTCGACCGTGGCTCGTTTCTCAAGGTTTGGCGAAGAAGTCTATTTTATTACCTCAAATTATTCAACAATATTTTCAGCAATCACTTCTTGTTGCTGTTGTTCTTCTTTTCTGAAAATTTCACCTTTAAAAATCCACACTTTAACGCCAATCACGCCGTAGGTAGTTTTAGCAATTGCGGTACCGTAATCAATGTCAGCGCGCAAGGTATGTAACGGTACTCGGCCCTCACGATACCACTCAGTGCGGGCGATTTCAGCACCACCCAAACGACCACTTACAGAAATTTTGATGCCCAAAGCACCTGATCGCAAAGCATTTTGCACAGCTCGCTTCATAGCACGACGGAACATGACACGACGCTCTAATTGTTGCGCCACATTTTCTGCCACCAACTTGGCATCCAATTCAGGTTTACGCACCTCTTCAATGTTAATGTGTACAGGCACACCCATTAATCTGCTAGTCGCCTGCCGTAATTCATCAACTTCACTGCCTTTTTTACCAATGATGACGCCTGGTCTTGCTGCACGTATGGTAATACGAGCATTACGTGCTGGCCGCGCAATCTGGATTGAACTTACTGCAGCGCCCGCTAAACGTTTTTCTAAAAAAGCTCTCACTTTGAGATCTGCATTGAGATAATCTGCGAAATCTGTAGCTTGTGCATACCACTTGGCCGTCCAATCTTTGATAATCCCAAGACGTATCCCAATTGGATTTACTTTTTGACCCATTACACCCTCTCTTGACGGTTGTCTGATACCACGATTGTAATATGGCAAGTACGTTTTAAAATCCGGGTCGCCCGACCTTTAGCACGTGCACTGGTACGTTTATAAGTAGGACCCTCATCTACAAAAGCACGAAATACATATAATTCATCAATGTCAGCACCTTCATTATGCTCAGCATTAGCAATAGCAGAACGCAGCACTTTTTTGATAAGTACAGCCGCTTTTTTAGGGCTGAAAGTTAATAAATCGGTGGCTTTATTGACGGGCAATCCACGCACTTGATCTGCCACTAATCGGGCTTTTTGAGCAGAAATACGCGCAAAACGATGATTTGCAACAGTCTGCATAATTATTGTCCCCCTTTCCCTTTCTCACCTTCAGATTTAGCTTCAGCTTTTGCTTTTGCATCGCCAGAGTGGCCACGAAATGTTCGTGTCAAAGCAAATTCTCCTAGTTTATGGCCAACCATATTTTCGGTCATAAGAATCGGTATATGGTTTTTTCCATTATGAATTGCGATGGTACATCCTATCATTTCAGGTGTAACCATAGAACGTCGCGTCCACACTTTAATGGGACGTTTACTATTAGTCGCGTTCGCTTCTTTTACTTTTTTAAGTAAATAAAAATCAACAAATGGCCCTTTCTTAACTGAACGTGGCACGTTTACACCTCATTGGTTTATACACGACGATCACGCACAATCATTTTAGTCGTGCGTTTATTTTTACGAGTCTTATAGCCCTTAGCGGGTACCCCAGTTGGACTCACAGGATGCCGACCACCATTGGTACGACCGCCGTGAGGATGATCGACAGGGTTCATGGCAATTCCACGAACTTTTGGCCGAAAGCCACGCCATCGATTAGCACCTGCTTTACCTAATGACAGCAAGTTATGTTCTGGGTTTGAAACCTCACCAATACAAGCACGGCAAGTGCTTAATACTTTGCGCATTTCACCTGAACGTAGCCGTAATACAGCATAACCACTTTCACGTGCAACGAATTGTACAGAAGCACCCGCACTACGTGCGAGTTGAGCGCCTTTCCCAGGCCGTAGCTCAATACAATGTACTGTGCTGCCTACTGGGATATTATCTAATGGTAAATAATTACCAGGCTTAATAGGTGCATGATGGCCAGACATAATTTCTGCACCTTCTTTCACATCTCGTGGCGCAATGATATAACGACGCTCACCATCAGCATAAAGTACTAATGCGATATACGCGCTGCGATTAGGATCATATTCAAGCCGTTCTACTCGACCTGGGATACCCTCTTTATCTCGCTTAAAATCAATAAGCCGATAATATTTCTTATGGCCACCTCCTCGCCCACGTACTGTCATGCGTCCTACATTATTACGGCCACCAACACGATTTTTGGTTGCTAATAGTGACGTGTGAGGTTTTCCCTTATGTAACTCAGGGTTAACTACTTTTATGACAAAACGTCGGCCGGGAGAAGTGGGTTTGGTTTTTTGCAATGGCATTTATTTTTCTCCTAGGCTGCTAAGCCTGAAAAGTCAATTTTGTGGCCTGTCACAAGCTTAACATAGGCTTTTTTCCAACCTCGGCGTTTTCCCATAATGCGGCCTGTTCGTTTCAATTTTGCCTGAGTATTACTTGTTTGTACCGCTTCAACTTTAACATTGAATAATAATTCAATGGCTTTTTTAATCTCAGGTTTGGTTGCTTCACCCACTACTTTAAATACATATTGTCTAAAGTTATCAGCAACCCAAGTACTTTTCTCTGAGACATGAGGCGCTTTGATAATCCTCATTAGGTATTCTTTATTCATCCTAGCCGCTCCTCAATTTGCTTTAATGCTGGCATAGTCACTATTACATTTTGAAATGCAACTAAACTTACAGGATTTATATCATGCACTTCACAAACATCTACATTCTTTAGGTTACGAGCCGCTAAAATTAAAGATTCGTCCAATGCATTCGTAATTATCAATACATCATTCAATTGCATTGTTGTTAGCTTGTTATTTAACGCTTTGGTTTTAGATTCAGTTACCTGAAAATCATCTACCACGTGCAAACGTTGTTGTCTTACCAATTCCGCAAAAATAGAACGCAATGCTCCTCGATACATTTTCTTATTAATTTTTTGCGCAAACGATCGTGGTTTAGCAGCGAAGGTTCTGCCACCGGTACGCCATAGAGGACTTCGAATGGTACCTGCACGTGCTCGTCCAGTGCCTTTTTGACGCCAGGGTTTTACTCCGCCCCCACTCACTTCAGCACGCGTTTTTTGCGCTTTTGTGCCCGCTCTAGCGTTTGCTAAATAGGCAGTTACTATCTGATGTACGAGCGATTCGTTGTATTTAACAGCAAACACTTTATCAGAAACTTGTACATTAGTTGTTGTACCCGTTTTATTCATAGAAATCACACTAAGTTCCATTACACTTTCCCCTTCTTCTTAACAGAGGGCAAGATAACAACGTAACCACCAGGTGCTCCAGGTATAGCACCCTTAATGAGCAGCAAGTTGCGCTCTGGGTCTATTTTAATTACCTCTTGGCTTTGAACAGTACAATTCGCATTACCCATGTGCCCTGCCATTGGTTTACCTTTAAAAACCCGGCCAGGGGTTTGCCGCTGTCCGATAGAACCGGGTACACGGTGAGAACGCGAGTTGCCGTGGCTGGCGTCTTGCATTTTAAAGTTATGTCGCTTGACGGTACCAGCAAATCCTTTACCACGTGATACTCCACTGACATCTACTTTTTGGCCTATTTGGAACATATCAACCTTAAATTCATGACCAACGTTAATTTCGTCAGTTTCATTATCTGTCAATCTAAATTCCCAGAGGCCATCTCCTATTTCTACCCCCGATTTAGCAAAATGGCCTGCCAATGCTTTGTTGGGATGAGCAATTCGTTGTTTGGTTTTAACCGTAACCTGTAATGCCCGGTAGCCATCATTTTCCGACGTCTTTACTTGGGTAACACGATTGGGAGGTACTGCTACTACCGTAACCGGGACAACTACACCATCTTCAGTAAAAAGACGTGTCATTCCAAGTTTTTGCCCAACTAACCCTACTGCCACTGCCATTTGCAATCCTCAAATTCATTCAAAATTTATATTTTCTTCGTAGCTTTGCAAGGGGAAAGCCTATGTCGTTCCGTGCTCCACGGTACATCCCTGTACCATCCCGTAAAGCCGTTCACCCTGAGGAGCGGCACCAGGTGCCGCGTCTCGAAGGGACTGTACCGTCGCACTCCACAACATAGGCCTTCCCCTCGCAAATGCTAATATAACAATTTTTGTTCTCTACAGAGAACTTATAGTTTACTTAGTCACCTTTTAATCTACGCTCACTTGTACGTCTACACCCGCGGCCAAATCAAGTTTCATTAGTGCATCTACTGTTCTACTGGTAGGGTGCAAAATAACGATAAGCCGTTTGTGAGTACGTATTTCATATTGATCGCGAGCATCTTTATCAACATGCGGCGAATTTAATACAGTAAATCGTTCGATACGCGTTGGTAACGGAATTGGACCACTCACGCGCGCTCCTGTGCGTTGCGCGGTATCTACAATTTCCCGAGTTGATTTATCAATCAGGCGATGATCGAACGCTTTTAATCGAATTTGTATTCTTTGATTTTCTGCCATCATATTTACTCAAGCACTTTCACGACGACACCGGCGCCCACTGTGCGTCCGCCCTCTCGAATCGCAAACCGTAACCCTTCTTCCATCGCGATCGGCGCTATTAATGTTATCACCATCTTGATGTTATCTCCCGGCA
>JBAUEV010000158.1:0-14162 GCA_049678805.1 Gammaproteobacteria bacterium | reverse complement strand
ACCTTGACCAATGCCAGCTACCACAGTATCGCCCGGAAACCACGGGACCCCATATTTCTTGCGTTTCCAAGCAGGGGAAGGTACTAAGCCAGGCATTTCTTCGTCAGGATTAACGCCTGTTTTTGCGCCGAATCCAAAATCATTCAATATTTTATCAATCCCATCAATACCAACTTTAACTGCAACAGTAAAGAAAAAGGTGTCGCAGGAAACGATAATGGCTTTTAAAACATTGACTCGTCCGTGGCCATGTTTCATCCAGTCATGGTAGACGTGTGCGCTATTGGGTAACATGAACCAACCCGGATCGGTAATCGTAAATTTGGTGTCAATCGCGCCAGAACCAAGCCCTTCAAGTGCCATATAGGGTTTAATGGTTGAACCTATCGGAAATTGGCCACGGATAGCACGATTATAAAGTGGATGATCGGGATTTGTTTGTAGTTCTTTAAATTCCGTCGGGGTAATACCTCTTACAAACAAATTAGGATCGTAGCTGGGCTTACTGACCATCGCTAATACTTGTCCGGTGCGGGGTTGTACTACGACAACTGTGCCATCGTTATCACCTAATGCTTGTTCGGCTGCGATTTGCAAGCTGCTATCAATGCTAAGATAGAGATTATCACCGCCTATAGGAGGGATACGCTTTAAAGTGCGCACGACATGGCCACTGGCATCCATTTCGACTTGCTGGTAGCCGACTGTACCGTGCAACTCTGATTCATAGGTTTTTTCGGCACCCGTTTTACCAATGTAGTTGGAGGCGCTGTAATTGGTGGTATCAATGATTTGCAGGTCTTGATCGCTAATCCGCCCGACATAGCCCAAGACGCTGGATAAAGTATCTCCAAAGGGGTAATTACGAAATAGGCGTGCGCTAATTGTCGCACCGGGATAGCGATATTGATTTAGGTAAAACTTTGCCACTTCTGCTTCGGTAAGCTTCATTTTTAGTGGGATGAGCTCGAAAGCACGGTGCTGACGTAGAGCTTTGCGAAATGCTTGAATGTCTTCGGGGGTTATGGTAATGATTTCTTGTAACGCGCTAATGGCAGCATTTATGTTTTTAATGTGATTTGGAATTAAGTCCAAACTAAAAATGGGGATATTTTCAGCAATCAGTACGCCATTGCGGTCAAAGATTAAGCCGCGATTTGGCTCGATAGGAATCAATTCAAACTGATTTTGCAGCGACAGAGTAGTGTACACATCGTGCTGTAAGATTTGTAAATAGAAGAGCCGGCCGATAAGTACGGCTGATAGTGTTAGTACAAAAATGCCGGCAAGCACTAAACGCCTGACAAACAGTTTAAGTTCGCGTTGTGGGTCCCTAATAGTGATACGCTTAGCCATACGCTTAAGTTACCTAGCACTGATTTTGCATAATAATAACCTGCTCGCAGAATTTTTGCTCGATTTGAATACCTATCCTGGGTAGAATGCCACCTATTGTAACTTTTATAAAAATAATTAAACCCTGCGGCTTGCTGCAGGCTATTAGGAAAAAACTCAGTCGCTTGTGGCCGAGTTTTTATAATGTCGGGGTATATGCCAAAGCGCAACCGTTTTGTTAACACAAATGCTCTTGAGCGATCAAAGCAGGCTCGTAAAAGCCAAGAGCATCAAAATAAACAAGCACGTGATTTCCAAAAGACATTAACCCGAAAATCCTCATCTGCTGGTCAACCAGCACCCGCAATGGACGCATTGCTTTACCAAGTGTATGCAGATAGTTGGGGGGCTTTACAAGGGATTGAGCAAATCCCACTGAGCTCTTCTGCATTTAAAAGAAAATCGAGTCGCTCTACCCCCACTCACCATTCCCAGCAACTGATGACTTTAATGATGATGGAACTACTGCTTAATTTGCCGCAAGTGGCTGGTAACTTACAGCAACATCCTGAAAACCAAAGCTTATCCCTAGAAAATGAAAACAAGGACATTGAATTAAGATTAAGAAGCGCTATTGCCATCAATGATGTTCCTGGTATCACTGCCTCGATGCAACAGGTTGATGATATCTCTTATTTTTTCAATGATTTGAATCTCACTGAGTCAGAAAAGTCTTTAGTTACTAACCCTAAAATACCTAAGCGTACTCGAGTGAGCAGGCTATTATTGATAGCAATTGAAAAAGAGAAGGTGCAAATAGCAGATGAGCTAATTAAGAATTATGATATTCAATTGAATATTGCTGATAAAGACGGTAACTTGCTTCATTATGCAGTTCTTCATTACCCTCAAATTATTCCTACTTTGGTAAAAAAAGGGGTTGATCCAAACAGAATGAATCCTATGGATTTTGCACCTATTCATCTAGCAGCTTCCCAGGGTAAAGTAGAAAGTCTCTTAAACCTGCTAGACGCAAAAGCCAAAATAGACCTTGCCTGTCATAAGGGTTTAACACCACTTTTCTTAGCAATACAGGGTGGACATTTAGAAATTGTAGAAATACTGATTAAGCGCGATGCTAATTTATATGTACTTAATTCTGATGGGGTCTATCCAATACATATGGCTGCTTATTTTGGCCACATTGATATTGTTGAAAAATTACACAGAGCTGGGGTAGATATTAATATAAAAGAAAACAATGGTACTACCGTATTGCATTTACTTGCTTACAACAAGAACCTAAAGGGAGTTCGCAGAGTGATTGCATTAGGGGGTGATATTGCTGCGCCCGATTCGGCTAAGAATACGCCTTTCCAATATGCTATTTTGGGTGGGAATATTGAAATAGTAAAAGAATTGCTTGATCTTGGCGCCAAATTCCAATTTGAACATTTCAATATTCTACATACCGCTGTATTGAACCGGGAAGTTTCACCCGAAATAGTAAAATTTCTTTGTGACTACGGTGTCCCTTTGCATACTCTAACAATACAGGGAGACACCCCATTAATGATAGCTGCTCGTAGAGGGAATGTTGCTAATGTTGAGATCTTGTTGCAACAAGAGCTTAATAAATCTACCGTTACTAAAGAAATTTATCTGTTGCGGGTGCTTGCTTTTCATATGGCCATTGTGAAAAAACATACTGAAGTGATTAAAGTATTTTTAAAGCTTGATAGTGCTATTAGAAATGCAAAAGATGCTGATGGAAAAAATGCCCGGACTATTGCCAAAGGCGATCAGTCCCTTTTAGCGTTGTTGGATAATATACCTGCCCCTGCAAATAGCCAAAATCAAGAGCAACAAACTGAGAATAACTATCTAGGCCACATACTAGCTACGCTCATGGTGGGGGCATTAGTGTTACTCAATGTAAGAGGTGTGCCCACAGTCAAAAGCTTGTTCAAATTGCTTGGATTATTCAGGTTGGCCGAAAGGGATTTGTATTCAAACAAGAAAAAGTATAGCTTAAAAACAACAAATGCAACAGCTAAAAGCGAAGCTAACGTAATTCTGTCAAATGAACTGTTAAGCTTTTTAGGAGGGGAGAAAGTTCTGGTTAATAAAACAAAAGATAATCAATTTGATTTAGATACTATTGATTTCAATATTGACGCAGAGACCACATTGCGATTAACTGCTTTGGATCCAGCAATTACAGAAAAATATCAAGTATTGGGAGAGTATATTACGATCCCTAATAAGCTCTTTAGGAAATATTTATCAGAAATCTTAGAAAAGAAGATTGATAAGGAAAGAGTTGGTTTTGAAAAAGTTGAGTTGCAAGAGAAAATATTGCTAAATTCTAACGAGTATATAGAATTTATTCGGCAACAGCAGGAATTAAAAAAATTAAAAACGGCTTTAAATAATTTAGCACAAGAAATCCAAAAGCGAACAGGTGAATTAACGGAAACTTATAAGTTGATTGGGGAATTACAAAAAGAGCTTGATCCTGCAAAAGTCTTTGCTCAGGAAAAACTTGCACATTACCAAGAAAAGTCTGAACAGATTTTAAGATTTGCCAATGGACTCATCAGCTTTGTTGATGTGAAAACAAGTGAGCATCAGAAAGAAATATCAAGGTTACAGGAAACTCATGACAATATTGCTAAACAATACCAGAATTTTCAGCAAAAAATTGCTGTATCAAACCTAGATGCTTCAAAATTATCTGAATTTTTTGAGCAAGTAAATTTTATTGATGAGAAACTGAAAAATTATAAAATAAATTTATTTGATTTTAGAATTGGAATGAGTGGCACAAAAAACGCATTAGAGGAAAAAAATAACAAACTTAAACATGCTATTGAAAAGGATGTGCCTATTTTTGTTGCTCAGTTACCTGTGCCTATCGCAGCTCCGCAGCCACCGGTTGCACCTGTTTTGGACGAACAGCAGCATAAAGAGATAAAAGACAAAAGAATTATAGAGGGAGTGGCTCCGAAGCTGGCTAAAGAAAAACCACTGATTGAAGTTATTAATGAGCCGCGTTCACAAGCACAGATAGAGAAGGATTCAAGAGGCACTTTAAAAGGCAAAAGTAAAGAAGTTAACCCATCCAGTTCCGCTAGTAGTAGTAAAAAACCTCAACAAAATAGAACTTCTTTTTTTGGGAATAGTGGCGAAATTTCTATACCCAGTACTAGTCGGCAGCCTAAAGTCAGTGTGCTTTCGCTACTTAATGCTGAAGCATTGCGAAATAAAGCCTTAGTACATGCTGAAGTTATATCGGATTTTCCAAGATTTATGCTTGAATATAACTTTGAAGATTCTACAGAAAAAGCTATATTCTACAATTCATTAACCTATAACATGACATGCTTGTTTGTATGTCTATGGGAGATCACCCTTAAAACCGGAGCAGCGCCTATTGCTGAGGAAGAGCAACGTAAATGGCGACATTTCTTTGCACATTTGGCTGATAGAGCTGAAATTAATCTCTTGACGGGTTTAGCAATGGAGTTTGAAGTAGGTCCTTTATTGAATAGTAATAACAACTCCCCTGAAGTAATGTTGCAACATTTTCAGAATCGTCAATTGAACAACACTGAATTTTATCGTCATTTAGAAAGAGAATGGTTTAATAATTTTAGAAAAAATCCAAACAATAATAATCATGAAGAAGTTGCTCCGTTTTTTGATGCGAATGAGTGTCTTGATCGAATGCAATTGCTTGCTAAACAGTTTGTTGCTATTAGCAATCATAAAAAAACTACTTCTATGGCAGATGATTGTTTAGATGCCATGAAAATGTTGCTTGCTAAAATTGGAGAAAATGCGGTTTTATTACGCGATCGCCATCCTGAGGTATGGGAGAAATTAAAGCCACCTCTTGGATTAATAAAGCGATCCAATTTTATTAAATTCAGAAATGCTGTATTTCATGAAGTAGAGATAGATATTACTGATGCTGAGTTATGGCATGTCCAGCGTTCTATGCCAGTTGTTATAGAGTTGTTGGAGGTAATACGAAATGACATGGCAAAACAAAACGAAATGGCACCCATTGCTGGATCTTCTTACGGCAAGAGGTAGTAGTTCTGCGCTATTAAGTTAAAAACCCATCATTGCTTCGCTACGCTCGCCATGACGGAAGTTTTGTCATCCTGAGGAACGTTTTTTGTGATGAAGGATCTCGTCTTTCATAAAAAAGAAGAAAGAGGAGATCCTTCGCTGCGCTCAGGATGACAAAGGCAGAGCGAACTCGGTTATCAACGAATTATCTAACCTTTATACTAGTTACTAACGATGATAAGGATGGCCTTGTTGCAAGCTAATAGCGCGATAAAGTTGTTCGGCCACAATGATCCGCACTAAGCCATGTGGCAGAGTTAAAGGCGACAATGACCAACAACAGTTCGCGCGTTGCAAACAGGTGGGTGCGAGGCCGTCTGGGCCGCCAACAAGCAAACTGACATTTTTACCGGCCATTTGCCATTGGCTTAATCGTTGCGCTAAGGTGAAGGTATCCCAGGCTTCGCCTTTAACATCCAAAGCGACTACATAATCCTGAGGTGCCAAACGTGCCAATAAAGCTTCACTTTCTTGTTGGATAATTGAATTTGGGTTGGTGTGCTGACTGCGTTTAGCCAAAGGGATTTCTTGCAACTCTAATTGGCAGTGGCGTGGCATGCGTTTGGCATAATCCTGGTAACCTGTATTAATCCAAACAGGTAAACGTGTGCCAAGCGCTAGGAGTCGAATCTTCATTAGTAACTGTATTTTTTACGAATAGATTCGGCAGAAGTCCATAATTTTTCTAGACTGTAAAATTCTCGTGTGTTTTTTAACATAATATGGACGATGACATCGCCTAAATCAATTAAAATCCATTCTCCAGTTGTTTCCCCTTCCACTCCTAAAGGTTGATAACCACGGCTTTTTGCTTTGAGAATGAGATTTTCGGCAATGGATTGTGCATGCCGTTTTGAGGTGGCGCTGCAAATAATCATGGCGTCTGCCAAAGAGGTCATTTCGCGTATATCAAGTGTGGTAATTTCTAGTGCTTTATAATCTTCTAATGCGGTATTTACTAATTTTTCAAGTTTTTTATCTTGCATAATATTGGTTATCCCTCAGATTGACCGCGGGTGACGCGTTTTCGTTCGTGTTCTTTAAGGAATTTTTTGCGTAACCGAATGGCTTCTGGGGTAACTTCTACCAATTCATCATCATCAATAAATTCTAAAGCTTGTTCCAGTGACATTTTTATCGGTGGTGTGAGTATAATATTTTCATCCGATCCTGCAGCACGAATGTTGGTCAATTGCTTACCTTTGATAACGTTTACGACCAAGTCATTTTCTCGAGAATGAATACCAACAATCATACCTTCATAGACTTCCACTTGTGGGCCAATAAGTAAACGCCCACGTTCTTGTAAATTCCATAATGAATAGGCGGTTGATTTACCTGCGGAATTAGCAATCAAAACGCCGTTGTTACGTTGATTGAAAGAACCTTTTTGTAATGGGTCATAATGGTCAAACACGTGATAAAGCAAACCAGTACCGCCGGTTGCAGTAAGAAAATCAGTGCGGAAACCAATTAAACCACGCGCTGGAATAATATAATCTAAACGAATTCGTCCTTTGCCATCCGACATCATGTTTTGTAATTCACCACGTCGCGCGCCAAGTCTTTCCATCACCGCGCCCTGGTATTGTTCTTCTACGTCCACAGTCAACAATTCATAAGGTTCTTGTTTTTCGCCATTAATTTCTTTAATAACAACTTGTGGACGTGAGATACCCATTTCATATCCTTCACGGCGCATCGTTTCGATAAGAATGGATAGATGTAATTCACCACGCCCTGATACTTTAAGTTTATCGGGATCATCGGTGTCTTCAACACGTAAAGCGACGTTGTGAATCAGTTCAGTTTCCAAACGTTCACGCAATTGACGACTGGTTACATATTGCCCTTCCCGACCAGCAAAGGGAGAATTATTGACTTGAAATGTCATACTGACGGTGGGTTCATCTACGCTAAGCATCGGCAGGGGTTCTATAGTGGTAGGATCACATAAGGTATCGGAAATATGTAATTCTGCAATACCAGTAATTGCGACAATATCGCCAGCGCCTGCTTCAGGTATTTCATTACGTTGCAATCCCAAATAACCCATGATTTGTAACACTCGACCTTGACGAGTCTTCCCATTGGGATCAATGACGACCACGGGTGTATTGCTACGGATATTGCCGCGACTGATGCGGCCGATGCCAATAGTCCCCACATAGGGTGAATAGTCGAGAGCACTGATTTGCATTTGAAAAGGGCCACTTTCATCTACCTGAGGTGGTGATACGTGGCGAACGATGGTTTCCAACAATGGGGTCATATCTTTACCCACATGATCGGCTTCGAATGTGGCGTAACCTGCTAATGCAGAGGCGTAAATAACTGGAAAATCGAGTTGTTCATCCGTTGCGCCTAGGCGGACAAATAAATCGAACACTTGGTCTAATACCCAATAGGGCCGTGCGCTGGGGCGGTCCATTTTATTGATGACTACGATGGGTTTTAAGTGTTGCGCAAACGCTTTTTGGGTCACAAAACGGGTTTGTGGCATAGGGCCATCTACGGCGTCTACCAGGAGTAATACGGAATCAACCATTGATAAAATGCGTTCTACTTCACCACCAAAGTCAGCATGTCCTGGGGTATCCACAATATTGATGCGGTAATCACGCCATTGAATGGCGGTATTTTTAGCAAGAATGGTGATGCCACGTTCTTTTTCTAATGGGTTGGAGTCCATCTGGCGTTCGACAATGGTTGTTCTAGCCCCTAAGGTATCAGTCTGTTGTAGTAATTTGTCAACCAGGGTGGTTTTGCCATGGTCAACGTGCGCGATAATGGCGATATTACGTAGCTTTTCGATTTTAGTCACAGTTGGTCCGAATAAATACAATGTATGATTCAAAACCTCGATTTTACCTCTATTTGAGGGGTATATGCCAGTTTATTTTGCCGTATTCCGCTTATACTTCATTCGGGCTACAACCCCATTTCTACCGATTGAGAAGTTTTAACGAACGTACTTATTACTGCGCAAGTCATTAATAATCTGACGGACAACATGCGATAAGTCATTTTGTCCAGTATCATAGGAAAATTGCGCAATTTCTTTATATAAAGGCTCACGTTTTGCTAATAGGTCAACAAATACTTCATAGGGATTTTCTTCGGAAAGGAGTGGCCTCCCTTCTTGTCGGGTGCGTTTAATTAGGGCATTTGGGTCAGCGTGGAGATATATGACAAGCCCTCTTTCTTTTAGGCAGTGCCGATTATCTGGGGATAATATTGCACCACCGCCGGTTGCCAATACAATGTTTTTTTGTTGTGTTAGCCAATCAATCATTTTTATTTCCCGCTCGCGAAATTTTCCCTCGCCTTCGAGTTCAAAAATCCAAGAAACAGTGGCCTTAGTATGCTTTTCAATTTCAGCATCGGAATCGTAAAATTCCATATTTAAATAAGTAGCCAGTTTTTTACCAATGGTTGTTTTACCAACCCCCATCATACCAATCAAAAAAATATTTCCTTTTGCTTTCATAATTTTTTACCAGTCAGTTGTGTTAATAAATTTTCTAAATCATCGTTTGCTGCATAACTTTGGGTGTTACGAAAATCAGCAGTTCAGCACGTTGTGTGGTGGTGCGTTTATCGCTGAATAAATTTCCAATCAAAGGTAATGCTCCTAGGATTGGAATCCTTGTCGAATTTTGTCGTTGCGATTGTTCATAAATGCCACCCAACACTAATGTTTGCCCATCATGTATTAACACTTGGGTTTGCACCGCCCGTGTTTGAATAGTAGGCACCCCATTAATAAGTAATGATCCTAATTTGTCTTGATTAACTTCTAGCTCAAGAATAATGTGATTTTGTGCGGTTATTTGCGGTATTACTTTTAAACTTAATACCGCTTTCTTAAAATCAACGCTGGTTGCGCCACTTGAGGTTTTTTCTTGATAGGGAATTTCATCTCCTGCCTCAATATAGGCAGGGACATGATCGGCTGTCAGTAATTCAGGACTTGAAATCATGCGAGCATGGCCTTCATTTTCTAAGGCGTTAATTTGTAGATCTAATAACGAATTTATGCCAACATGGGCGAAAGCAATGTTAAAACGTCCCGCATTAAAACCACTCGGGAGGTCTACTCCTAAACCATCATTTTGACGGCGATCTCCATTGTTGGTATTGGGAATCGTACCAAATTGCAAACCGAGTTCTTTTACAAAACTTTCATCGACGCTAACAATCCGTGCTTTGATTAATACTTGTTTTGCAGGCATATCCAATCTATTGATGAAATAGCGAATTTGCTGCATATATTGTGGCACATCCGACGCCCATAAACTATTCGTTCGGGCATCGGCTTGGATGTGACCACGAGGCGATAATAAGCCGCTCTCTGGACTACGTAAGAGTGTTGCAATCGTCGTGGCATTGGCATAGCGCAGGGTAATAATCGCGGTATTTAACTCTTGTTGCTGCAACTGTTGTTGAGTTTGCAGAGCGAGTTGAGGAGTAGGTGCGATGAACATCACGTTACCCTCACGTTTGGCGCTTAAATTTTTCATGATTAAAATGGTATTAAGTGCTTGCTGCCAACTAACATGTTGTAAATACACCGCGACATTGCCTTGTACAGTATCATCAATCACCATATTAATATCTGCTATTTTGGCCAAAAGCTGCAACATGTCGCGTACTTGTATTTCGCGGAAATTGAAAGTTAAAGGCTGATTGGGAGAGAAACTTTTATTAATCATAGGATTTGTGGTAACAACGCCCAGTGCCCGTAAGCAACAAAATAGTAAAAATACGCCTATTTTTACGTTGTTTTTGAAATTAATGGGTTTGATAAGTTTCATTATTTTTCCACTGTCAAGGTTGTTGTTTTGGGGTTGCTAATATTTGTTAAGATGATGGCTTGCGTATCAATATGGCTGATATGGCTTTCTTGATCGCCTAAACGCGTGCCGATTGTTACTTGATGTAAATTTCCTTGGGGATCAAGCACGATCGCCCAAAATTGCTGGTTTTGCTGAATCACCCCCAGAACACGGTAATCATTTAATGGGAAGCAAGTTAATAACGGTTGTTGCTTACAGTGACGCTGGTTTTTGGCTAGTGTTGTTTGTGCGAAGGGATCGCGCATTGGTAATGCTGGGGAATGCAAAGATACTGCAGGAAAAGGCAAATCATTTAACTTTTTAAGTATTGTAGTGAACTTATTTTCAGAGGTTTTAGTGGCACTGGGTTCTGAAGCGAATTTATAAACTTCAATGGTCAAAGTAGCTGTGGGTAGGGCATGTTCATTATTGGACACAAGTGCAAAGTTAGCCACTTTCAATAGCACGCTTAGCTTGTCTAATTGAGCAATAAATCGAATAAAAGATGCGTAATTGGATAAAGCATTGAGCTGAATAGGTTGGATCGTAAAAACGTCATTGGTTCGAGATTTTAGCGGGATCATGGTTTGTAATTTAAGTCCCTGTTGTTCTGCTTGGGCGCTAAGTTGTTGCAGTATATTCGAAAGGGTGAGGGGTTGACTGAGAGGTTGCAATGCTTTGCCAAAGCGTCGTTGCCAACCATCGAATTGAGTTTGCAAATATTGGTAGTTTGTCAATTGGGTTTGTGCAGTAGCAATCGCTTGTGCGGCAGAAGTGCGTGCTTGTTGAGTTTGCTCAAGGCGATGTCGTAATTTGCGAATGTCTAAACCATAACCCACAATGAATTCCAAACACATGAGCAATAAAGCAACTGTCCATTTGGAAGCAACTAAGCGAGAGTAAATAGTGTTCATTTGATTAAACTCACTGCAATTTTAAAGTGAACTCCAGCAGGTATAGCAACCCGTTGGCTTTGTAACAATGTTGCTTGTTTCACCCACTCTGTTGCCTCCAAACGCTGCATTAATTGGGTAATATTCTGGTGTTTGCGAGCAATGCCTGTTAATTCCAGTCGACGATTGGTTTGCTGTAGTTGTGTCAGATAGACTGCACTTGGAATTAAATTGCCTATCGTTTGCAATAGGTCTAACAAATTTGCTTGGGTTATTTCACAGCGCTGCAAAAGTAAAATCCCTTCCACAACGGGTAAATAACTTTGTTGTTGGGTTTGGTAATCAGCAATGGTTTTTTCAAGTTGCGATTTTTGAATTTGCAGTTGTTGGTAAGCTTGCTGGGTTGTTTTGATAGTGTTAGACAACCACCTATGGCTTAGTCCCAATAACAAGATTGCAATAAAACTAACTCCTAAAAGCAGAGCAATAAATTCCTGACGCTGTTTTCGGCGCAAATGGGTGCGCCAAGGCAATAAATTAATCATCGTTCCCAACTCCTTATTGCTAATCCGTAACTCACCAAATATTCGCTGGCATAGGTGGTAAGTAGTGTTGTATCTATATCAGGGGCGACTTCACAATTTGCAAAAGGATTAGCGGCTTCTAAGCCGGAAAAAGATTGGCTTACTTGGTTAATAGGAATAACAGAAGGTACTATGGTTAGCAGTTCTGTTACCACAGAGGTTTCACCGCTTAAAAATAATTGATCGAGTTGTGCCGCAGGTTTGGTTAAGGCAAACCATTGCCATAAGTGTTGTAACGCTGCTGGTAAAGAATGTTCATCTTGCTGGGTTGCTGTTGGGTGATAATGCTCGATACGACTGAAAATAAGGTAGCCCTGGTGCATTACATATAATGCTGCTGTAGTGAGGGTTAATAGGATTACCCCAATCATTTGCTGTTTTTCTTGAGGTGTAGCTAACCATCGGGCGGCGCGTTCAAGAGCAAGTGGTTCAGTATCTACTGCCATGACTTGCCAGCCTGCTGCTTGCAGTAGATTGACACGGCCATCCACCTCTTCACGTCGGACGGCTACCAAACGTATAGCGGGTGATGAGATTTCGTTGTTAGTAAAACGTTCGTAATCAAAATAAACCGTTTCGGGTGTCATATTCAGATAATGCGGCAATTGGCATGCCAAATGGTGCTCAATTTCCAGATCAGTCAAGCGCTCTTGTAACGAGATGATCTTAGTGATAGCTGCGGTGGCAGGAACACTCACTGCCACCGTTTCTATCGTCGTCCCCCCATTATGTTCACGAAGTTGCCTTAACGCATTGACGAGCGCAGCGGGCGTTTGAATGGTAAGATTTACCACCACCCCGTGTGGCAGCGGTAATCGCGAAGCTTTGCTAATTGTATAGCGCCCTGCAACGCGTTGCAGAGCGAGTAGATAAATAGCGGTATCGCGAATATCAATGCCATACAGCATAGGCATTTTTGATTTCATGGTAAAGAATTTAAGTAATGCCATAAATTTAACTTTACTGTTAATAATAAGGCGATTTTAGTGAATTCTAGACAACGCGCAATACAGGATGTTCTGGCTTGACTTGAGCTAAGATTTGATAGAACTGTGTTAGAATAAGCTGGATTTTCCTATAAAACATTCGGATTAATGATGCACAAATTAGAAGTTGCTTTAGGTGAACGTTCTTACCCTATTTATATTGGTGCTGGTTTGTTAGAAGACCCGCACTTGCTGACTAAGCACGTGCGTAGTCAGCAAGTATTGATTGTTACTAACGATAAAGTAGGTCCGCTTTATTTGGAGCCGGTGCAAACGGCATTTCATGATTATCAATGTGATGTTGTGATTTTGCCTGACGGCGAGCAATATAAAACCTGGGAATCGGTTGCTAAAATATTGGATATACTCATTGAAAATCGCCATCGGCGTACGACGACTTTGTTAGCCTTAGGCGGTGGTGTGGTGAGCGACATAACGGGTTTTACTGCGGCTTGCTACCAACGGGGAGTTGATCTTATTCATTTGCCGACCACGCTATTAGCGCAAGTAGATGCCTCGGTAGGTGGTAAAACAGCAATTAATCATCCCCGTGGTAAAAACATGATTGGCGCCTTTCATCAACCCCGATGCGTTATTGTAGATACCAATACTTTGCATACTTTACCCGGTCGTGAATTTAGTGCTGGTTTAGCTGAAATTATAAAGGCTGCATTAATTAGTGATGCTGATTTTTATCATTGGCTAGAAATGAATATTCCACATTTATTGTTGCGCAAACCTCAGGCCTTGACTTACGCGATTGAGCATGCGTGTGGGATTAAAGCAGCGGTGGTTAGTGCTGATGAAACTGAAAAAGGGATGCGGGCATTGTTGAATTTTGGCCATACTTTTGGTCATGCGATTGAGCATGCTTTGGGCTACAGAGTGTGGTTGCATGGTGAGGCGGTTGCGGTGGGGATGGTGTTGGGGGTTGATTTATCGGTGCGGCTGGGCTGGTTGTCGGAAGATGTGTTGCAAAGTGTTCGACATGTGTTAACAATTGCGCAATTGCCCACACGTTTGCCTCCAAATTTGCAGCCAGCGACGGTATTGTCAAGTATGGCAGTTGATAAGAAGAAGTTGGATGCAAGGTTGCGGTTGGTGTTGTTACGGGCAATTGGGCAAGCGGAAATTACCCCTGTGGCAGATGAAGCCTTGTTGTTGCAAGTTTTGCAAGATAATCAAGCGAAGACTTAAGAAAAATCGAAAGGTCTAAACCCATACCTTTATACACAATTATATAATTTTGCTATTTTACTTATTAAAGATATAAAAAATTACTAACTTGTTGTGCTGAGGAATGGATCCCGCGATCAAGTCGGCATTGTTGCATATTTTCTTATTTTTAGAATGCCGTGTGGGTGTCGTTTTCAGACAAAACTGCAT
>JBAUEV010000157.1:0-3560 GCA_049678805.1 Gammaproteobacteria bacterium | reverse complement strand
GCATAAGCTAGCAGTGTCCTATGACGAATCAAGTCTTTTCCCAATTCTGACAGCAGAGAACTTGCTGTCGGGTGCTGAAACACAACAATTACTTGTTAAAATTAACAATTGGGCGGCCATGCCTGCTCAATATTATGACGAATTTTATCAATCCCTGATTGACCAATTTGCTGAATATGCTCAGATTTTGCCTAACCAACAAAGGCGGCTGGGTGGATTATTGATTGAAAGCCTACGCCAAGCTTGTTTGGCGCTACAGATTTATCATGAAGATGCCATGAACGAAATTGATCCTTTATTCGCTTATGCTTTATTCAGCGCCGGATTATTGTTGAATGTGCCTCGTCTTTTCTATAAAACAGCCGTCATTTGTGATGAAAAAGGTATAGGTTTAAGTACCTGGTCGCCATTGGCAGGTTCTTTAGTGGGAACAGGTAGCCATTATAAAGTACGCGATTATGGGTTACGTGCTCAGCAAATTAACCCTTATTTAAGAATTTTACTCGCTTCTAACATCATGCCACAAACTGGATTGCAGTGGCTCGCAGAAGATAAAGAAATTTTTGCGATGTGGCTAAGTGTTTTGGGGGCAGATGAGGAAGGTTCTGGCACGCTTGGGTTGATACTGAATAAAATGAAAATGCTATTTACTAGTTTAGCGCAAGATTATTTGCCCTCGGCAGTTAAAATCAGACAACCAGAAGGTATTGCTGAAGGTGAAGCTTTCTTCGCCTGGTTGAAGGATGAGTTAGTGGCTCAACCTAATTGGGAATTAGTACGGATATCAGAAGATGGCTTAGTGCTATCTGAACAAGCCTTCCAGCGATTCAGTGAGCTTCATCCAAACAAATCTCCCGATTGGCGTAAAGTAGCAGCTCAGTTTAGAAAACTAGGATGCACTACAGAACTGAATGAACAAAAAGCATTTGAGTATGAAGAAGAATTTACTACTAATTCCAAACCTACTCAAAATAAAACCAATAAAAAAGCACAACAGCAACAGAATTTTTTCAATCAAAATGACAATAAACTAGCGCAAAATCAAACCGCCGCTTTTAAAGATTGTTTAGTGATTGAAGAAAAAAATCTATTGCGAAAATTATTGAGAAATTCTATTTTGTTAAAGGAATTGGAGAAACAAGAAAAGAAAATACTTGCTAAAAAACGGATAGCAGGACTAGTGCGCTGGTTGAAAATAAGAGCCAAGAGAAAGCGCTTGCTTGCAGCAATGAAGGTTTAGTCGTTCTGCCGCCTACCTGTTCGAGCAACCAATAGCAACAATGCCATCAAAATAAGACAGGGATAAATATTCCCATACATAACCGGTGTGCGGCCTTTCATAGCCTGCACTTTTCCCATCGCCACAGCTGTTTGAAAATGTGGGGCTTGACTGATAATTTGCCCTTGGGGATTGATAATCGCCGTAATACCCGTATTAGTCGCTGATAACAAATAACGTCCTGTTTCTAAAGCTCTCATTTGTCCAATTTGTAATTGTTGAGCAGAAGCAAACGATTTGCCAAACCAACCATCTTCTGTAACCACTACTATCAATTGTGCTTCCGGAAAGTCTGCTAATACCTGATTAGGATAAGCAATTTCATAACAAATAAAAGGTGCAATTGGAATCCCATGTGCAGTGAGAGGTGCTTGCTCACTTGGGCCACTACGGAAATTGGACATGGGAATATCCAAAAATTGTAATAAGCTCCCTAACCAGCCTTGCAATGGAATGTATTCTCCAAAAGGTACTAAATGGCGCTTTAAATAAACACCATTACCTTCTCCAAGACCAATCATCCCGTTGTAAGCACCCTCTTTCAAAAAGATAGGGATGCCAGTCAGGATGGCGGTTTGGTGTTGCTTAGCAGCAGCAGCAAGCTGATTAAGATACGTTTGCGCTTGGATGTTGTACAGCGTAACAGCTGCTTCAGGCCAAACGATGATTTGGCTATCCCAGTGTTGCTCGGTTAGGTTTTTATAAAGCAATAACGTTTTTTGTAATTGCGCGACATCCCATTTCATTAAAATGGGGATATTACCTTGAATAAGGCTAACCTGAAGTGGCTTTCCTTGTGGCTGAGTCCAGTGAATCGTTGTAAGAACGGCACATCCCACCCACATGACCAGCAGTAATACACCAACAGTCAATTTCACTCGTTTGGGGAAACTGTAAAATAAGCTTACTAAAGCAGCACTCGTCCAGACCGTGGCAAAAGATACCCCATAAACGCTTAATAAGGGAGCCAACCCGCGTAGCGGTGAGCTCATTTGACTATAGCCTAAAAATAGCCAAGGAAATCCAGTGAAAATCCAACTTCGTACCCATTCGAACAATACCCAGCTCGCTGGAAACGCTAATAGCAATTTGCGCCAATTATTTTCTGGAAAGTAGCGAGTGAGTAAAAATCCTTGCACTGCAATCAGCCCAGCTAAAATCAGGATAAATAGAGCAGTGATAAATAATGCAACGACAAGTAACGTATTGCTATAGGTGTGGATACTAACGAATATCCAGGAAGTTCCAATGCCGAAAGTGCCCACGCCAAATAATAATCCGCGCCAGAAAGCACGTTGGGGAGAGCAGTGTAACCAAGTGGCTAACAGTAATGCAGGTGATAATATCGCGATCGGCCAACACGCAAAAGGCGCAAATGCAAAAGGCAATGCTGCCCCGGCGATAAACGCCAGCGCATCCAGTAGAGCTAACGATTTGAAAAATTGTTTTATCAAACGCAACAGGGTTTTCCTTAAATCTGTTCTTGAGATTTATTCGGTACTGTCACCCGTAACAACCGCACTCGGCGATTATCCGCATGTAATACTTTAAATTCAAATCCTTCGATCGTTGTAATTTCGCCGCGTTTGGGTAAGTGGCCAAATTTATGCAGCACCAAACCGCCAATAGTATCTGCTGCCTCATCACTGAATTGTGCTTGAAAATATTCATTGAAATCTTGAATGGGGGTTAATGCCTTCACCGTATATTGCGAATCACTCAATCTCTTGATATTGCTTTCTTCTTCACTAATATCAAATTCATCCTCAATCTCACCGACAATTTGTTCTAACACATCCTCGATTGTTACTACACCCGCTACGCCACCGTATTCGTCTACCACAATCGCCATATGATTCCGAGTCAAGCGAAATTCGCGCAGTAATACATTCAAACGCTTGCTCTCAGGAATAAATACGGCAGGACGTAAAATTTGACTCATATCAAATTTTTCTTGCCCAGCAAAGTTAAAACGTAATAAATCTTTGGCTAACAAAATACCAACCACCTCATCACGGTTTTCGCCAATAACGGGAAAACGCGAATGCTGAGATTCGATAATGATAGGCAGTAATTCTTTGGGAGAGTCATGTTGCGCAACAACCACCATTTGCGCTCGTGGAATCATAATCTCGCGCACCTGCATTTCAGCCACTTGCAATGCTCCTTCCATCATCGCCAGTGCTTCGGTATTTAAGACTTTGCGTTTTGCAGCATCGCGTAATAATTCTACCAACTCTTCCCGATCTTGAGGTTCACGACTTAATACCTGGGTTAAACG
>JBAUEV010000156.1:0-18764 GCA_049678805.1 Gammaproteobacteria bacterium | reverse complement strand
GTATTACGCCGTGTACCACGGGTAACGATTTTCCCCAAAACCCATTACGTTACCCCACGCCAAACAATAATAGATAGCATAGATTACATTAAACAAGAATTAACTGAACGCCTTGCAGTATTGCACGCCGCTAATAAATTAGTAGAAGCGCAACGTTTAGAACAACGAACTCGATTCGATCTTGAAATGCTGCAGGAATTGGGCTATTGCACGGGTATCGAAAACTATTCGCGTTTTCTTTCTGGACGTAAAGCAGGTGAACCACCGCCAACATTGGTGGATTATTTACCTAACAACGCATTGTTAATTATTGATGAATCGCATGTAACAGTACCACAATTAGGTGCGATGTACCGAGGTGATCGTGCACGTAAAGAAACCTTGGTAGCCTATGGTTTTCGTTTACCTTCTGCATTAGATAATCGACCGTTGCGTTTTGATGAATTTGAACGGTTAGCGCCGCAAACTATTTACACTTCTGCAACTCCAGGGCCTTACGAATTAACCCATTCCCAAGCTATTACTGAACTACTCGTACGTCCCACGGGTTTGGTGGACCCCGAAATCATAGTTCGCCCGGTTGCGGGGCAAATTGATGATTTGCTCTCAGAAATTCATAAGCGTGCTGCGCTTAATGAACGCGTATTAGTGACTACATTGACTAAACGCATGGCCGAAGACTTGACGGAATTTCTTGCTGAAAGTGGAGTTAAAGTACGTTATTTACATTCCGATATTGATACCATAGAGCGTGTGGAAATTATTCGGGATTTACGTTTAGGCGTGTTTGATGTGTTAGTGGGTATTAATTTATTGCGTGAGGGTTTAGATTTACCTGAAGTTTCTTTAGTCGCTATTTTAGATGCTGATAAAGAAGGATTTTTGCGTTCTGAACGTTCATTGATTCAGACTATTGGGCGTGCTGCGCGCCATCTCAATGGCAAAGTCATTTTATATGCAGATATCATGACAGAATCTATGCGAAAAGCGATTGATGAAACGGATCGTCGTCGACAAATTCAAGCAGAATTTAACAAAAAACATCATATTACTCCCAAAGGGGTGAAAAAAGCAGTGCGCGATATTTTGGAAACCAGTTATCAACATGCGCCTAATAAATTTAAAGAGCACTTAAAAATTGCTGAAGAAGCCGCACAATACGCAAATTTACCGCCTCAACAATTAGCTAAAAAAATCAAAGAACTTGAAAAACGCATGTATGAACATGCTAAAAACTTGGAATTTGAAGAAGCTGCCCAAGTGCGCGATCAGCTTAAAAAGCTTAGACAAGAAACACTAGGATTGCTAGGTGAGTTGTGATTTGTCTTCCAAATCCGCTGCTTTACAAACCGTCATTTTGGTATAACAATATGACGATATTAATATTGATGTATTAATTTTTATTTAGAAGGATGCCGTTGGGAGGAATTCATCATGCCAAAATTGCAACTTGAAATTGTTCAAGACGAACAGAAACAAGACCCTCTAAATCAACCGCAAGAATTACTTAAGCTGCTGCTTGAAAAAGCTAAAGACCTCGACCGAAAATTACATACCCATTTCAATGTAAAATCAGGATTTGATAATTTTCGTAATAGTCCTCAGCATTATGAAATCATCGAATCGCTTCAGCAAGAAATTGATACTGTACAGAAAGCCTATATTAATTTGAACAGCGCGTTCCCCCAAATTGTTGCCATTGCTACGCATCTCATTGCTTGTCGAGAAGCGTTGCAAAGTATGCTTGATATTTATCCTAGCCCTTTAGATGAAATGTTCCAAAAAATGCTTAATATTTCGCCTAGCTCTTTAGAAACAGCATGGGGGCAAGTGAGTCAATCGGCTTCTAAATTAGTTTATTCTGGTTGGCAATTCAAATATGCCTTAGAAAAGGAGATAAATGCCCTTGCAGCGCAGTTAAACAATCCTACTATTAACCCTCTTTCTGAGTCCTTCTGTAATCCAATCTCATCCACTGTAAAGTTTTCTTTATTTGATGATTTACCTTCATTTGATAATTCACCTAATGTAATCCGGCTTTTAATTTTATCCTATCTAGACCTTAAAGATTTTGCTTCATTGAAAACGACGACTAAAAATAATCATGCGCTTGTTCGAGCTTTTTTCAGTGAACCGAAGCTAAAGGATATACTGGATATCAGTGAAAGCTTGCTTAGCAGCAAGAGAAAAAGCAAGGAAGAAATTATTCACGATAATAAAACGATCACTGCGCTAGGCGATTGGTTGAATCGCAAAGGCATCGTATCGAAATGGGCTAATAATAATGATGATGCCAGTCAATTGGCTTATGCTTTGACTACAGAGGATGTTAATAAGGTTGATTGGGAAAATAAAATCATCCCCCTTCTTAAGCGAGGAAATTCACGCTGGCCGCATATAATAGCGAGTGTGCAAAAAGCAAAATATCTTGTCTTTCTAGCAAAAAAGTTTCCATCCTCAATAGATCAGACCAACGTAAACGTTACCTACGTCAACATGAAGAAGGTGGATCTCAATCATTTGGAATTAATAGATACACCTATTTTGCAATTCACTGATTTACGTAATACTAACTTAAGTAATACTAAGCTAGAGAGGTCTAACTTAACTTATGCTAACTTGACAAATGCTAACTTAAACAATGCTAATTTGAGAAATGCAGTCTTAAACAATGCTAATTTGACAAATACTAACGTAAGTAATACTCATTTGGCGGGAACGAATTTAAGCAATGCTAATATAACAGGCGCGGATTTTCGTAACTCAACTTTTTTTTATCTTGCAAATAAGGAACTTATCACGCAAATCAGTGCTAATAATATAATACTTGATTTGAAGGACATTGAAAATGCCACATCACTTGATGAACTTATTAAAATAGAAGATTATCTCTTTCCCTATAAGAAGGAGCGTTATGTTGAGTGGTTTCCTATTAATTGGTATAAAGGGGTTCCAGAAGTCGTTTTGCTTATTAAAGCATTACAAAATAAAACAAAAACAGTAACTGGTCTTTCCAGAGCCATGATGCCGTTCACAGCTTGGCTAATTAAGAAGACGTTGCAACAGAGCAAAATAACGAATGACAGGAAGGATATAGTATTTAGCACATTTCCTAACTATAAACTAATATTATCTTATATTGAATGGCATTTCCTAAGAATTTTCTTCATGCTGCCAGATACTAAAAAGGTAGTAAATCTCCTATCTGACAAAATACAAAGTATGAAAATTGCTAAGACAAATGTATATCCAAAGAGTGATGATCCTGACATCCTTTTAGAAGTATTATCGCAAGTGATTTGGAAAGATGAAGCAAAGATTCGTTTAGCATTGAAACAAATTTACCGACTTGTATTCGAGGCTTCTTTGCCACCTGCTGCCCCCTATTTGCAACTCCTATGGGCAAATTGTTTGACTTATATTGAAATGACTTACCCTGAATTCGACCACCCCCCGCAAAACAAAGGAATTACCTGGGAGGAAACAGACAGTTTAATAGCAGCTCATAACACATTCAAAGAAAATAGACTTTTATCTTTTTTTAGAGGACCGGATAGCCAGCATGTTCGGGACATAAAAAAAATGCTAGTGAGGAAGGATCTTACCGATATGCAAAGATATCAAGTATTGTGGTTTTATATGTTTGAGCCTGGCAACCACGGTGATGATTTTTATAAGGTAATACAGCAAGAGCTCACAAAAACCAAAGAAGAGAATTTCTTTAAAAATGAAGAAGCAAATAGCCTGGATGCAGCGTTAGCGGAATCAAGAATTTTTCAGATGTCAAATGAGTAATAACCCAGCCCTAACTTAGTAGAATTATAGAATAGTCTCGTTGGGTAAAATGCCATCGGGATGCGAGGAAATCTCATTACTAAGCCGGCTGACAGCCATTTTTGGGCCAAATGTTTAAAAAAGCCGCACAAGTACGCGATCAGCTTAAAAAGCTTAGGACAGAAGCGCTCTCGCTCTTACACTCGGGATGACATGAGTGAGAGTAGTCTACCCAATTGCCCCTGTTTTAAGCTACACTAAGCATTAGTTATTAAAAATTGCTGAATAATGAGAGAAATATGCCAACAATCAGCGCATTCTATGGGATACTTATTCAAATGTTTTCGGGCGATCATGCTCCACCCCATTTTCATGCGCTTTATGCTGAATATGAAGCGCTTATTGATATCCGAACACTTGAAATCATTAAAGGTACCATGCCAAGAAGAGCATTGGCTTTAGTCTTAGAATGGGCTGTTCAACATCGCTCTGAATTACTAGAGGATTGGAAATTATGCGAGCAAAATCAAGCACCGAAAAAGATCTCACCACTGGAGTAATTTGTACGGCTCCATGGCGATTAACTAACGTTAAGCCGATTGCTAACTATACGCTTGAGGTGGAGTTTATTGACGGTACGCGTGGTTTTGTTGAAATGTCGCATCGTGTTATGAGTAAGAAAGCGGGCGTTTTCTCAACGTTGAAGGATGTAAGTATTTTTAACCAGGTACATCTTGAGTATGGGGTAGTTACTTGGCCAGGTGAGATTGATCTTGCTCCTGATGCCATGCACGATGAAATTAAGCGAAATGGCAAATGGGTATTGAAATAACTAAGGAGTTTATGTCATTCCGAGGCATCTTTTTCGCCGAGGAATCTCCATCAATCGAGCGACCTTGATAGGAGATCCCTCGCTTACACTCGGGATGACATGAGTGAGAGTAGTCTACCCAATTTCCCCTGTTTTAAGCTACACTAGGGTTTGGTTGTTAAAGATAGGTATTAGGCACGAAAGCATGGAACTTAAAAGCATCAAGTTGGCGGGCTTTAAATCGTTCGCCGATCCCACCGAAATCCCATTACTAAGCCGGCTGACGGCCATTGTTGGGCCAAATGGATGTGGCAAATCCAACATCGTTGACGGGGTGCGTTGCGTCCTAAGCGGGCCTGCTCGACAACTACGTGGCGACTCGTTAGGCGACATCGTTTTCAATGGCTCAACCAACCGTAAACCCGTTGGTCAAGCAGCCGTTGAATTATTACTTGATAACACCGCAGGGCGCTTGCAAGGCGAATACGCTGCTTATAATGAAATTTGCATTCGCCGTGAAATTACCCGCGATGGGGATTCCCAATACTATTTGAACGGTACCCGTTGCCGCCGCCGTGATGCTGTAGACGTTGTACTAGGCACCGGGCTCAAATATGCCATTATTGAGCAAGGTATGATTACCCGCTTGATTGAAGCCAAGCCTGAAGATTTACGCCTCTACTTGGAAGAAGCAGCCGGAACCTCTAAATACAAAGAACGGCGCCGTGAAACCGAAAACCGGTTGCGCCATACCCGTGAAAATTTAGATCGTTTAAGTGATCTGTGCCTGGAGCAAGAAAAACAGCTAGCCCATCTGCAACGCCAAGCTAATGCTGCAGAACGCTATAAAGTGTTAATGCAAGAAGAACAGCTATTGAAAGCGCAGTTGCAAGCTCTGAATTGGCGGGCATTGGCAGCAGCTTTGATTGAGCAAGAAGCCACCCTGCAACAAGCAGCAACTCAATTAGAAACGCATCAAACTGAACAAGCTCAGTTACAACTGCAATTTAACCAATCCCGTGAACATGAACAGACTGCAACAACTGCATTAAATACTATTCAAACAAGTTATTATGAGAAGGGCACCGAAGTTGTGCGCCTTGAACAACAATTGCAACAACATCGCCAACAGCAACAACAATTGCAGCAAGAATTGTTGCGTTTAGAGCAAACCCAGCAAGCTGTGCAACAGCATTGTGGGCAAGATCGGCAGCGTATTACATTGCTTGAACAAGAAATAACTAGCTTAGAACCACAAATTGCCATAGCGAAAGAGCGGGACATGGTTTCCCAGCAACAATTGCAAGCGGCTGAACAAACCATGCAACAGTGGCAAAGCCAGTGGGATGACTTTCAAGGACAAGAAGCAAAAACAAAACAATTGCTGGAAGTTGAACAAACCCGCCTTCAGCATTTGCAACAGACAATACAAACCAGTAAACAACGCCTTGCCCGTATGCAGCAAGAACAGCAGCAATTATTGCTAACCCCGATAGAAGAAGAAATTGGGCAACTCAATGCGGAATTACACACTGTCCAAGACAAGATTACCCAAACCCAGAATGGGCTAAACCAAACATTGCAGCATATTACTCAACACCGTGAGGTTAATACCGAACTGAGCAAGCAGCTTGACCTGCTACGGCAGCAATTACAGCAAACACGTGGCCGCTATGCTTCGTTGCAAGCACTGCAACAAGCAGCATTAGGCAATAACGACCAAAATCTAGTCAACTGGCTACAGACGCAAAAATTAACGGAGAAACCACGTTTAGTACAAATTTTACAAGTTGCAGTAGGTTGGGAATTAGCAGTTGAGACAGTCTTGGGCACCTATTTACAAGCCGTATGCGTAGAAAATGTGTTAGCACTATCATCACAATTAGCTGATTTTAAACAAGGACAATTATCTCTAATCCAGCATGAGACAACCGAAGATAATATGACTCACGAAATCTCGGCCACCTTATTGCGTAGCAAAATTAAAGGGGATTTTTCTCTTCCTAGTTGGCTAGCGGCTATTTATGTTGCGGACGATTTAACCGAAGCATTAACCCTACTCAGCCATTTAAAAACACATGAATCAGTTATAACCCGTGATGGGATTTGGTTGGCTCGGCATTGGATACGAATTGCCAAACCAGTGGATGTTCAAGCAGGTTTGTTACAACGTGAATCGGAATTACAAAGTTTAGCGCGTCATATTAATCAGCAAGAGCAAGCTGTTACAGCAACGCAGCAAAAACTGACTACAGCACAAACTGATTTAACTGAACTCGAGCAGCAACGCGATCAACAGCAACATCGATTACGCGAACAAACAGCAGAATTAAGTGCCTTGCAAGCACAATTAAGTGTTAAACGAGCACAAGTAGCACACATACAACAACGTGCACATGATCTAACACAAGAGTTGGATGAAACCCAGCAGCAATTAACCCAAACCCAACAACAAGCACAGCAAGCCCAAGAAAATTGGCAGCAAGCAACTCAGCAAATGCAGCAATACGGTGAGCAACGGCAAGAGCTGCTCCAACAGCGGGAGCAGTATCAGCAACAAGTAGCTACAAAGCGTGCACAAGCACATGCCGATCAACAATCGATTAATCAGTATCAAATGCAGCTTGAAACGATGCGACAACAACTAAATTTTCTGCAACAAGCATTACAACGTGCGGAAAAACAATTACTTGATCTTGCAGAAAACCAGCGTTCATTACAGAAACAGTTAGAAATGATTATTGCCCCACAGCAAGAATTACAAGAGAATTTGCAGATTTTATTAACTCACCGTACTACCCTTGAACAAGAATTAAAAGCTTCTCAGCAACAGGTTGCTGATATTAAATTGGCATTGCTACAACAAGAAAAATCACGTGCGACACTGGAAGAAACAATACAAGAATGGCGTGATGCCTTGGAGCAAGCTCGCATTCAACAACAAGCTTTACGACTCAAACAAGCAAATTATCAAGAGAAAATCCACGAGCTTGGTGCAGTATTGGATGATTTATTAAATGGTTTGCCGGCAGAAGCCATGCAGAATGATTGGGAAGAAAAAGTGCTGCGTATCGAGCAACGTATTCAGCGGTTAGGGGCTATTAATTTGGCTGCTATCGAAGAATATCAACAATTAGCTGAACGCAAGCAATACTTAGATGCTCAACAAAGTGATTTGCTTGAGGCAATTAATACCTTAGAAAACGCTATTCATAAGATTGACCAAGAGTCGCGAGCAAAGTTGCAAGAAACTTATGATAAAGTTAATGAATCGTTTAAAGGACTATTTCAGCGTATTTTTGACGGTGGGCATGCTAGTTTAGAATTAACAGAAGATAATTGGCAGTCAACGGGAATTATTGTGCGTGCCCAGCCACCGGGTAAACGAAATAGCACTATTCATTTGCTCTCAGGTGGCGAAAAATCGCTGACTGCTATTGCTTTGATATTCGCTTTGTTTCAATTGAATCCAGCACCTTTTTGCATCTTGGATGAAGTGGATGCTGCATTGGATGATGCAAATGTTGCTCGTTTTTGTTATCTGATTAAAGAAATGGCACAACAAGTACAATTTCTTTTTATCAGTCATAATAAACAAACCATTGCTGCTGCACAGCAACTGATTGGTATTACCATGATAGAACCAGGGGTGTCACGAATGGTATCAGTGGATATGGAAGAAGCAATTGCATTAGCGGAAACAGCGTAGAATACGAGAATTCAGTATCACAAAATATACTCAAAGCGTTTCGTTTAATCGAATAAGGTAGGGGTACATGATGGATATTCAAATAATTGCATTGTTGGTGGCTTTTGGCATAGTTAGCTTTGTAGCGGCTATAGTAATTAGGCTAAATCGTTATTATGCGCGGCTAATAAAACAGCTGCAAAAAGAACCCTCTTTATGGGAAACAGCAGAAAATAAGGTCAAGCTCCAAGTTAAAAAATCGCCTGAACCCATACAAACTCCCACACAGACTGAGAAAAAACACGTTTCAGTCGTCAAACCAGAGACGTCTGTAGCAATACAAGTCGAGCAGCAATCTCCAGCAACGCCTTCAGTAGTTGTTAATGAGAAACCCGTGGCCACTCCACAATTTAATCCACGACCTTTGTTTAATGTTTCACCGCGTGAATTTATTGTTTTAATGTTAATGGCTAAACCAGAAGTACCTTATACCGGCTATGAATTATTGCAAGTCCTATTAGCCGCTGGTTTGCGATTTGGCAAAATGAATGTTTTTCATCGCCACGAGAAAATTTCAGGTCAAGGTGAAATTTTATTTAGTTTAGCTTCGGCAGTGGAACCTGGTATTTTTGAATTGAATAGGATGGGGAGCTTTAGCTGTCCTGGATTAACATTGTTTTTGCGTTTGAGCAATTTTCAAAAAGGCAATAAAGATCTATTACAAGCTTTCGACTTAATGATCGAGACTGCTCGTCAGTTGGTTGAAGATTTGGGGGGTGAGGTCTGTGATGAACAACGTCAACCTTTAACAGATGAAAAAATGAATGATTGGCGTTCTTACCTTGCCTATTATGAACGTTCGCGTCAAATACCTGATTTGTTTGCATGACTGTTAAACAACGCATAGCACAATTGCGCACTGAAATTAACGAGCATAATTATCGTTATTATGTCTTAGATAATCCTGTTATTTCCGATCAGGAATATGACCGGTTGCTGCGTGAATTACAAGAATTGGAAACCCAACATCCTAGCTTAATTACGCCTGATTCACCAACCCAACGAGTAGGCGCCACACCTTCAAAAGGATTTGCTGAAGTAAAACATGAAATTCCCATGCTATCGCTAGAAAATGCGTTTACGGAGCAAGAATTACTTGCATTCGATCAACGCATACGGCAACGCTTAAAAAGCGAAAAAACCATAGAATATGCTTGCGAACCCAAACTTGATGGCGTGGCCATTAGCCTTTTATATGAAGACGGTTTATTAGTTCGTGGGGCAACCCGCGGTGATGGTACAACGGGGGAAAATATTACTGCGAACGTTCGTACCATTGCTTCATTACCGTTGCTCTTGCATGGACGTGGTTATCCTAAACACTTAGAAGTACGCGGCGAAATTTTTATGCCTAAAGCAGAATTTATAGCACTGAATAAGCGTGCTTTACACCAAGGTGAGCGGGTATTTGCGAATCCACGCAATGCCGCTGCCGGTAGTTTACGCCAGCTTGACCCACGCATAACGGCTAGCCGTGCTTTACAAGTTTTCTTTTATGCTGTTGGTAAAACAACTGAGCATAAATGGCCTGAAAAACACAGTGAAATGTTGGCGGAATTAAAAACCTGGGGATTACGCACTAATCCAGAGAATCGTGTTACCCATGGGGTAGAAGGATGCTTGGATTATTATCATAAACTAGGTAAAAAACGCGAAAAATTATCTTATGAAATTGATGGGGTGGTTTACAAAGTCAATTCACTGGCGCAGCAACGCGAGTTAGGTTTTGTTGCACGCGCACCACGCTGGGCGATTGCGCACAAATTTCCCGCGCACGAAGTTTTAACGGAGGTATTAGCCGTTGAATTCCAAGTAGGGCGCACCGGGGCGTTAACACCGGTTGCGAGGCTGAAACCCGTCTTTGTCGGTGGCGTCACTGTGAGTAATGCCACACTTCACAATTTGGATGAAACTTGGCGTAAAGATGTGCGAGTAGGGGATACGGTAATTGTAAGACGTGCTGGTGATGTGATTCCAGAGGTAGTATCAGTAGTATTAGAACGTCGACCGGCGCATACTCATCCTGTACGGTTACCTAAACATTGTCCTGTATGTGGTGCTGAAGTGATTAAGCCAGAAGGGGAAATCACGGCACGCTGCATGGGTGGTCTTTATTGCAAGGCGCAAGTACGAGAAAGAATCAAACACTTTGCCTCCCGTCGAGCAATGAATATCGAAGGATTAGGCGATAAATTAGTGCAACAATTTATGGAAGCAGGTTTGTTGCACGATGTGGCTGATATTTATCGTTTAAAAACACCTGAAATTGCTGCTTTAGAGCGCATGGGAGAAAAGTCAGCAGGGAATTTAATAAAAGCGATTGAGAAAAGCAAAAATACCACCTTAGCTCGCTTTTTATACGCTTTAGGAATTCCTGAGGTAGGGGAAGCAACTGCAGCAAATTTAGCGCGCCATTTTGGGCAATTAGCTAAGTTACGTGCTGCAGAGGAGGATGATTTACAAACCGTGTCGGATATTGGCCCTGTTATAGCCGCCAATATCGCTGGTTTTTTTCGTCAACCGCATAACCGTGAACTCATTACCCAACTTCATCAGTTGGGTGTTCATTGGCAAGAAGGGAAGGCACAAGTTGCAACAATCCAGCCTCTTATAGATAAAACATTTGTTTTGACAGGCACTTTGCATGCAATGGCGCGTGAAGCAACTAAAGAGCGCTTACAAGCATTAGGTGCGAAAGTAAGTGAAAGCGTATCACGTAAAACATCTTATGTGGTGGTAGGCGAAGAACCAGGTTCAAAATTAACAAAAGCGCAAACGTTGGGAATCCCAATTTTAAATGAAAAGGAATTTTTAAATTTTTTAACGCGATATGAAAAATAACATGTTTTTTGTAATAGTTCCCCCCCTGGCCGTAAATTGTCAAAGGGTTCTCCTTTTCAAGGGAAATAAAGAGATTGAACGATTACGTGTTTTTCTCTGCTTTAACTTTAGCACGCAATAATACATAAACTGCACCACTTCCACCATCTTCAGGTTGTGCGGAACAAAAGGCAAGCACTTGGGGATATTGACGTAGCCATTGATTAACGTAGTTTTTTAAAACCGGTTGAGCAGTGGGAGAGCGGTGCCCTTTGCCATGAATCACCATTAAACAGCGGCTACCTTGCTTGCAATGGTATTGCAAAAAGTCCCATAATGCTTGTTTGGCTTGAGTAACACTCATGAGGCGTAGATTGAGGGTATCAGCAACAGCGAATTGTCCTCGTCTAAGTTGTCGAAAAAAAGGTTGTGATAATCCCGCCCGACAAAATTCTAGAATTTCTTGGTATTGCACCGTCGGCAAGGTCAAAACATCACTAAAAATTTCTTGAATATCGTGCCGATTTTTAATTGGACATTTAAGCGGCTTGTGGGATTTGGTTAGGAGAGGGGCAGGAGGTAATCGCCGTACTCCTTTAGTGTGAGCACGGAATAATGCTTTTTCTTCATCACTAATCTTATCTTTCCTTTTCATAACACTATTTTATCATTTAAATCACCAGTTACGGTATTGCCTGCCGGTTGCAATTCACTAGACTTCTTTCTAAACCTTGAGTAACGAGCCAAGGTCGAAGAAAAAATGAGCGAGAAATCGGAGTTGACATAACAGTCAATGAGGATTCCGAGCGAATTTTTTCATAGAGATTGGCCATTTATCAAGTTTTGGAAAGAAGTCTACTAAAACTTAGAATTTTTGAGGGAAACATGATGGCGATAACTGATTGGCCTAAATCAGAACGACCGCGAGAAAAACTACTTCAACGGGGTGCAGAAGCACTTTCGGACGCTGAATTATTAGCAATTTTTTTGCGTACCGGTATTAAGGGTAAAACCGCTGTTGATTTAGCACGTGATTTATTAAAACAATTTGGTGGCTTACGTAATCTATTACAAGCAGAATGGCAAGATTTCAACCAAGCAAAAGGACTAGGAATCGCAAGATATACACAACTTAAAGCAATATTAGAAATGGGGCGCCGTCATCTTGAGCAAATCATTGCACGTCAAGATGTAGTATTAAATACAAAGGATACTCACCGTTATTTAACCGCTAAATTACGGCAATATCCACATGAAGTATTTGCTTGTATGTATCTTGATGTTCGAATGCAAGTGATTCATTTTGAAATTCTTACCCAAGGTACACTTAATAGTGCTGTTGTATATCCGCGTGAAGTAGTTAAACGAGCATTGAATCACCATGCCGCTGCAATTATTTTTGCACACAATCATCCTTCGGGTAAGGCACAAGCCAGTGAGTCAGATAAGCAGCTTACCAAGCAATTACAACAAGCGCTTGCGTTGCTGGATATTCGAGTGTTAGACCATATTATTATTGGTGAAGGTGAGATATTATCGTTTGCAGAACATGGGTTACTAGACCCTATTTAAGTTGGTTTTGTTACTTGCGTAAAAAAACAGTCTCAGAAAATACCAACCAAAGAAATTGCCATTGTAGAGAAACGAATGTTAGAGGTTATGTAGATGACTTTTGCTATTGATACCTACGCAGTGATGGGAAATCCTGTTTCTCATAGCCTTTCACCCAGAGTCCATAAAGAATTTGCTAAGCAAACAGGAGAACATCTAGATTACCAGGCCATAGAAGTGCCTTTGGAAAAGTTAGAATCAGCTATTAACCACTTTCTAAAAGAAGGGGGTAAAGGACTCAATATCACCGTCCCTTTTAAGCAGCAAGCTTTCGTTTTAATGACTCAGTGCAGCAAACGAGCGAATCTGGCACAAGCGGTGAATACTATTATCATCCAACCTGATGGGCGTTTGGTAGGAGATAATACCGATGGTATCGGGCTGATTCGTGATATTACCTGGCAGCAAGAAAATTTACGGGATAAACGTATTTTAATACTAGGAGCAGGTGGGGCAGTACGTGGTATTTTAGGACCTCTATTAGCTGAAAAACCATCAGAGATAATTATAGTTAACCGTACCGAAACAACTGCCACATTCTTAGCAAGTGCTTTCAGTAAGTTAGGCATAGTGCGCAGTTATCCGTTGGACGCGATTGCGGGGCAACAGTTTGATTTAATTATCAATGGTACGAGTGCTAGCTTAACTAACCAGACCTTAGCGCTGCCTGAGCATCTGCTAACACCTGAGGGATGGTGTTACGATTTGGCTTATAGCAGTCAACTTACGGCTTTTCAGCGTTGGGCACGACAACAAGGAGCGCGAAAGTATCTTGATGGACTAGGAATGCTAATCGAACAAGCTGCAGAAGCATTTTATTTATGGCGTGGCATTCGCCCCGAAACCCGCCCAGTGTTAAAGTTATTGCAGGCTCGTTAATCACTAGACTTCTTTCCAAACCTCGATAAACGGCCAATCTCTATGAAAAAATTTGCTCAGAATCCTCATTTACAGTTATGTAAACTCCGGTTCCTCGCTCATTTTTTCTTCGACCTTGCCTCGTTTCTCAAGGTTTGGAAAGAAGTCTACTCTGACATACACCCATTCTTTTGCTAAGCTTAAAGAACAGAAATTAACAAAACAAGTGGCCATTTTATGAACAACCCCCTTTTAGAACAGTTGCGCTTGCCTCATTTTAGCAAGATTCAGCCACAGCATATCATTCCTGCGGTTGAACAAATATTGACCGAAAATCGTGCCGAAGTAGAGAATATTCTTAAACAAAAAGAACCTTTTACTTGGCAAAATTTAATGCAACCTTTGGAAGAATTAGAAGACCACTTAAATTCAACATGGGCGATTATTAATCATTTAAACGCAGTCGCTAATAGTAAAGATATCCGCGAGGCTTATCATGCCTGTTTGCCAAAAATTTCTGAATATTCTACCGAAATGGCACACAACAAAAAACTTTATAATGCTGTCAAATCATTAGCCGATGGACCGGAATATGCCAAACTTGATCCCGTACAACAAAAAATTATTCGGGACGAATTACGTGATTTTCACTTGGCAGGTGTGGATCTGCCTCCCGAAGATAAACGCCGTTTTAGTTATTATCAAAAACGCTTAAGCAAACTGATGAGCCAGTTTGAAGATAATTTATTGGATGCAACACAAGGATGGAGCCATTTAGTAACAAATGAGCAAGAGTTGGCGGGTTTACCAAAACGCGTGGTGAATTTTGCTCATGAATTAGCAAAACAAAAAAATCTTAACGGTTGGCAATTTACCTTAGACCCTCCTTCCTTTATAGCAGTTATGACTCATGCTGATTCTCGAGAATTACGCAAAGAAATCTACACTGCCTATGTAACTCGCGCTTCTGAACAAGGTCCTAATGCGAATCGTTGGGACAATAGTAAAGTGATGGAAGACATTCTTAAAGTAAGGCAAGAAATTGCCAAAATGCTCCAGTTTAATAATTATGCAGAAGTGTCGTTAGTTACTAAATCTGCCTCTTCCTCGCAAAAGGTATTAGATTTTCTACATGAACTTGCACGGCATGCATTACCTCGTGCTCGACGTGAATTCGCTGAATTATCTCATTTTGCCAAAAAAAATTATGGTATTGAACATTTAGAAGCTTGGGATATTGCCTATTTCAGCGAAAAGCTTCGCCAACATAAATTTACAATCAGCGAAGAACAATTACGCGTTTATTTTCCAGAACAACAAGTGCTTAATGGATTATTTGCCATTATCCAACGTTTATTTGGTATGTCTGTTAAAGAAGTACCTAATGCTGAAGTCTGGGATAAAGATGTACGATTTTTTGAAATTTATGACTCACAAAATATCTTGCGTGGGCAATTCTATTTGGATTTATATGCGCGACCTAATAAACGTGGTGGTGCCTGGATGGATGAGTGTCGTACCCATCGGCGTTTGCCTAATGGCGAAATTCAGAACGCATTAGTGTTTATTACTTGTAATTTTTCACGGCCAGTTAAGTCCGATCCCTCATTATTGTCTCATGAGGAGGTATTAACTTTATTTCACGAATTTGGTCATGCCTTACATCACATACTAACGCAAATCGATTATGCTGATGCTTCGGGTGGCTCAGGTGTTCCATGGGACGTTATCGAATTTCCTAGTCAATTTATGGAAAATTGGGGTTGGGAAAAAACAGCCTTGGACCTTATTACACGGCATTATCAAACAGGTGAAATCTTTCCCACCGAATTATTTGATCGTTTGCGAGCTGTAGAATATTTTCAAGCAGGCTTACAAATGATGCGCCAATTAGAGTTTGGATTATTTGATTTTCGTTTGCATCTTGAATATGACGAAGCCAAAAAAAATCAAATTCAGCAAATTTTAGATGAGGTACGTACTCAATATTCGGTACTGCCAGTACCTTCATTTAATCGTTTTCAGGATAGTTTTGCTCATATTTTTGGCAGCAATGCTTATGCCGCAGGTTATTATAGTTATAAATGGGCAGAAGTTATGTCCAGTGATGCTTTTGCAAAATTTGAAGAAAAAGGTGTTTTTGATCGTAAAACCGGCGATGAATTTTTGCATACCATTTTAGAGAAAGGTGGTTCAGAAGATCCGATTAAATTATTTATTGCTTTCCGCGGCCGTGAGCCACGTATTGACGCACTTTTGCGTCATATGGGACAGTTTACAACCAAAGTGGGTGAAGATCAGGAACATACCTAAGATCTGAGGAAATTAGACCTGTTTCCTGCAGGGCAAACGCATTTAAAACATGCCTCCGCGCCTACGTACCGCGGCTTGTCCGCGGTATCCAGGCTTTTAACACGTTATTTGGTAAGAGCAAATTCAGAATATAAGTTCAACTTGGCGTGATTTTTATGAAGAGAAATTTGAATTTAATTGAGACTGTCTGGGTGCCGCGGACAAGCCGCGGCACGTAGGCAGTGAGATGGAATCACGTTGGCACTGAGGTGGAGTAAACGCGTTTGCCCTGCTGTTTCCTGCAGCTTCTCTTGCGCTGTATTTGATTTCCTTGTAAATTTATTAACAAATCAAAAACGTCATTTGACTATTAGAGAAATAAACCATGCAGAAAAAAACCACACACTACCCACCTATATCTTTAGCGGCTGCAATTTATCGGGATATTGAATCTATCAGAACTCAATCACCATTAATCCACAACATTACTAACTGGGTGGTAATGGCAATTACTGCCAATGCCTTGCTGTCTTTAGGTGCCTCACCCATCATGGCACATGCCAAAGAAGAACTGTTTGATTTGTCACGTAAAGCACGTGCTTTAGTGTTGAATATGGGCACACTTGATAGTGCATGGGTGGAAATTATGCGAGCTGCATTAATTCATGCTAAACAATTTAAAACGCCTGTTATTTTTGATCCTGTGGGAGCCGGCGCTACTACTTACAGAACGCATGTTGCTCGAGAATTTATTCAGCAAATTCCACCCACTGTAATCCGCGGCAATGCATCGGAAATTATTGCCTTGGCAAGCAGTGAGTCAATGGGAACTAAGGGCGTAGATAGTATTCATAGCCCAGAGCAAGCTGTCACTGTAGCCAGACAATTAGTGACTAGGAACCCACAACGGGTTATTGTCATTAGTGGCCCAGTTGATATTTGTGTGTCGGCCGATCAGCAATGGCATATCTACAATGGCACTCCACTAATGACTCGTGTAACAGGCATGGGTTGCACGGCAAGCGCGTTAATTGCAGCATTTTGTGCTGTAAATCCTAACCCGCTTGCTGCTGCGCTGCATGCCATGGCAGTAATGGGTATTGCAGGCGAGCTAGCGGAGCAACATGCGCAAGGTCCTCAATCTTTTCAAACACTTTTTATAGATACTTTACATCAAATAACCGAAGCAGATATTGCAGAAAAATTACGTGTTGAACCCATTCAAATCTAACAGCAACTATTAAGTGAAGATTGCTTATATCTGCGACAAGAACACAAATTTTATTGGTTCAGTAGCAAACCCGTTATTGCGAGGCGTAGCGAATCAATGACGAAAGTTATGGGTTTTTAATTTTAAATTAAGGTAATAAAAGATGGACACTTCACAACTTAAACAAGCTGCTGCCGAAGCTGCGTTGTCTTACGTAGAACGTAACACTATCATTGGTATTGGTACCGGTTCCACCGTTAATTACTTTATTGCAGCTTTGGCAAAGATCAAAAACATGATTGAGGGTACTGTTGCTAGCTCTATTGCTACTGAAAAACAGTTAAAATCACTAGGAATTCCAATTTATGATTTAAATTCAGTGGATGCTGTAGCAGTTTATATTGATGGTACGGATGAATTTAATGAAGCATTGTGTTTGATTAAAGGTGGTGGTGGTGCGTTAACGAGAGAAAAAATCATTGCCACGGCTGCTCGTAAGTTCATTTGTATTGCCGATCAAAGTAAAAAAGTGGCTAGTTTGGGAATTGAACATCCTTTACCAGTAGAAGTCATTTCTATGGCGCGGAGTTTCGTTGCTCGGCAATTAGTAAAATTAGGGGGTGATCCGGTGTTTCGCCAAGGGGTAACGACCGATAATGGTAACGTTATTTTAGACGTGTATAATTTAAAAATAATGGAACCTATGAAACTGGAATACCAAATTAACCAAATTCCTGGGGTAGTGGAAAATGGCTTATTTGCTCATAGAATTCCAGAGCAATTGCTTTGTGCCACAACTACCGGTATTCAAATTTTTAAGCCCTTGTGATTAGTAAGCGTTGTATGATAGAGCAAAATCAGCAATTATTTGACCATGCTATTGCTGCTCTTCAGCAAGGTGGAGTTATTGCCTATCCAACAGAGGCTGTTTACGGTTTGGGTTGCGATCCTTTTAATGAAACTGCTGTTATGCAGTTACTTCAAATAAAGCGTCGAGCAGTAACTAAAGGACTTATTTTAATTGCAGCCAATTGGGACCAGGTTGCATTTTTAACTCAACCTCTACCCGCAGCAGTAATGGTGCGTATTCGTGCTACTTGGCCGGGACCGGTAACATGGGTATTTCCTGCAAGCACGCAAGTACCGCCGTGGATTCGTGGTCAGCATGCGACTATTGCATTGCGTATCACTGCCCATCCTATTGCCAGCCAACTGTGCCGTCATTATGGCAAAACCATTGTTTCTACCAGCGCCAATCGTGAAGGCGAAACACCAGCAAGTGATGCTGAAACGGTCAAGCAGCTTTTTGGCACAGAACTTGATTTCATAGTGCCAGGCGAAGTGGGTGGCTTAGTTAATCCTACTGAAATTCGTGACGTATTATCAGGTAAAATATTACGTTGATGTAGGCCACCGAAGCGAAGCTGATGCCTCTTGCTGGGTTGGCTTTTGCCGACCGTAATGAAAGTGGCGTTGTTGCATATTTCTTATAAATAAGGTCGTTGGGTAAGAATGTCGTGTGGGTGTCGTTGGAAGACCATAGAATACAGGGATGTATTCTCCGACCGCAGGATGCAGTTTTGTCTGAAAACGACACTTACACGGCATTCTAAAAAATGGACCCCGCGGTCGGTGCCGCG